>CAYMXK010000121.1:0-11657 GCA_964393915.1 uncultured Prolixibacteraceae bacterium | reverse complement strand
GAGCTTGCTCTTTTTCAGGAAACACAGCACTGGACATTTCCCGAACAGCGGGAACAGGCCTGGAAATGGTTAAATGAAAAATTAGGCAGATAAGTGGAGGTTCCCGGAATGTATACCAGTTCCTTTGGAGCAATGGGTACCCGCTGTGATGTGGTACTGTTGCATGATGACGTTGATTTTGCCGAAAGGGTATTTGGGGTCCTGCAGAAGGAAACCACTCACCTGGAACATCTGCTGAGCCGGTTTCAGCCTGGTTCTCCGGTTACCCGCTTTAATTCCATGTCGCAGGGTGAGCTGTTCAGTCCGGGAGAAACCCTATGGTCTTTTATTCTTCAATGCAGAAACTTCTGTGAGATAACTTTTGGGGCTTTCGATATCACTGCTGCGCCGTTGATTAAGCTTTTAAAAGATAATCCCGGCACTGTGGTCATTGATCAGCATGATTTAGTAAAGGCAGGCCGTTTAACAGGTTTCGGAAATTTGCATTTTGATGAGGAAAACAAGACGATACAAAAACTGACAGAGGGCGTTGAACTTGATTTTGGGTCTGTTGGCAAAGGCCTGGCGCTCGATAATATGAAGAAAGTATTGTCGCAGTATAAAATATCCACTGCTTTTATTAGCTTTGGCGAAAGCTCAGTGATGGCTTTGGGAAAACATCCGGCCGGAGATTACTGGCCTGTTGGCATTCCTAATCCGTTCAATCAGTCAGAAATATTGCACACTTTCAAAGTAACTGATGGATTCATTACCACATCCGGTACCATACTGAATTCCGACAGGGCTATGGGAGACAGGCGTATTCATATTGTGGATCCCAGAAATGGCATGGCTGTTGTTTCTGAATCGATGGTATCCGTGAAGTCTGCATCTGCTGTCTGGGGCGAAGTGCTGAGTACCTCCTGGCTGATTCTTTCTGAAACAGAAAGAAAAAAGCTGGCAAAACAACCGGAAGAAACGGAAGTTTTCATGGTCACATTTAATGAAGGAAAAATTGAAAATAATTTATTAACCGTTATATAACCAATATGGATTTACATACCAAAAACCGTAGAGAATTTCTTAAGGAGATGGGAATATTTGCCGGTTCGGCAACACTTCTTGCTGCTGTTCCGTGGGTAAAAGCTTTTGCTCAGGAGAATGGCCGGACCATAGGTCCCTCAGACAGGGTGAGGGTTGGAGTAGTTGGGGTTGGCGATCGTGGCCGTGCCCTGCTGCTTAATCTTCAGGAAATTGAAAATGTGGAGATCGCCGCAGTTTGCGACGATTATGAGCCCAATTACCAGCGGGCCATCGAACTTACAGGCGGAAAAGCAAAGGCCTTCTACGACTATCGGCTGATGCTCGAAATGAAGGACCTGGATGCCGTAGTGGTGGCAACTCCCCTCTATCTGCACTCGCATATTGTAATCGACTTCCTACATGCAGGGGTGCACGTGCTGTGTGAGAAAAGTATGGCGCGAACACTCGAAGACTGCAACCTTATGGCCGATGCCCAGTTGCAGACCGGGAAAATACTGCAGATCGGACACCAGAGACTATTTAATCCGGTCTATCTCAATGCGCTGGAACGCGTAAAGGCCGGAGAAATCGGAGAGGTTTTGCAGGTCAGGGCATTCTGGCACCGCCATGGCAACTGGCGCAGAAACGTTCCTTCTCCTGAACTGGAGCGCAAAATCAACTGGCGCCTTTACTCAGAATATTCGGCCGGTCTCATGACTGAGCTGGCTTCTCACCAGGTGCAGGTTGCCAACTGGTTTATCGATAAGGTTCCGGTCAGGGTGATGGGCTCCGGAAGTATCTGCTACTGGAAGGATGGCCGCGAGGTATATGACCAGGTTGCCCTGGTGTATGATTACGACAACGGTGCCAAATGCCTCTACGACTCTTTTATCTCTAACAAGCATTATGGACTGGAAGAGCAAATCCAGGGAGATAAAGGCACTATCGAGCCGGAAGTGAACCGCATCTATTCTGAGAATCCGCCAAAAGCGCCAGGTATTCGCCAGCTGATCCACAGCATCGAGAAGGGAATTTGGGATACCATCCCGATCGGGGGAGCAACCTGGGTGCCCGAAACCGCTGTGCCATACAGGGGAAATATTATCGCTCCCTACGACAATAACGATACACTCCTTCAAATGATCGGGTTCATTAAGGCTGTCCGCAACGGAAAGCCATATCCCGGATTGCTCCGCGAAGGTTATCATGCTTCCATTGCAGCACTTCTTGGACTGCAGGCAATGGATAACCATGAAGTTGTGGTCTGGCCCGAAGAGTATAAAATGGATAAAAGCAGGGGATAGCAGATCACATGTGCCGGATTAGTGAACCCGGCTGAAACAAAGTTTAATTTTAAGAAAGATTTGAACATGAAAGATATAGTAATCCCATCGGGAGTCGTAAAAAGAGAGCTGCTCATTCTGTTGTTGAGTTTCGTTTCTTCCTTTTTACTGAACATTTTTTCTATTATAAAGTATAAAACAGCATGGGTGGAAGTATTCAGTCAGCTCCACGTAGTATTGGCTGTAGCCGTCGTAATTTATATACTCGTGGCTTTTTTCCGCTGGCTTTTTTCTGTCCTCCTCAGACTGTTTGTAAAAAGACAGGGATGAAAAGGGGTTTGCTTTTGTTGATGTTGTTTCCCCTGTTGTCGTCTGCTCAGATTGACATGGTGTCCGGCGATGATGGCATCCTTTTTACTGAAAACGGAAAGGAAGTGATTTTCTACCAGGTTGAGCCGAAGGCAAAAGAGGGGAAATTCAGCAGATGCAACTACTTCCATCCGGTTTGGGGACTTGATGGACAAATTATCACAGAAGATTTTCCGGATGATCATTTGCACCATCGGGGTGTATTCTGGGCCTGGCATCAGCTATTGGTTGACGGCAGTTCCCTGGGTAATTTATGGGAGTTGAAGGGAATCGAACAGGAGGTTGCTGAAATCGAATTTGCAGCCCAACCTTCGGGGGCAGGTGTTTTCAAGACGGAAGTCTACTGGAAATCAGACGCTGGTATTCGATTTGGAATTAACGGCCCGGTAATAAAGGAAACGACCAAAGTCACCATTCATCCCGGGAAAGGAAATTATCGGCGGATAGATTTTGAAATTGGTTTACTGGCCCTGGCACGGAACGTCAGCCTGGGAGGATCGGATGACGAGAAAGGTTATGGCGGTTTTTCCATTAGGATGAAAATTCCTGACGGTGTAACTTTCACCGGTCCGGAGGGCCGGGTAGAGCCTTTGGTTACCCAGGTGGAGTCTCCGGGCTGGGTAAACGTTGCCGGAAGTTCATCCACTCCGGGAAATTCATATGGCATTGTTATCACCGACCATCCTTTAAATCCCGGATTCCCTCAACCCTGGATCCTGCGAAAAGAAAGAAGCATGCAGAACGTGGCATTTCCGGGCAGGACGCCAATTGAATTGTCACAGGATACCCCTTTATACCTCAGGTATTCAATGATTGTTCACAATGGGAATTTAAAAACAAATGCCATTAAAAGATTGGTAAAAAAATAAGGCTGTCTCAGACAACCTTATTTTTTTTTTTGTATAAAAGTTTGAATTAGAGTAAAACTATTCTTCGCCGGCGGTAATTATTTTTTTGCTTTTCAGAATATTCACAATGGCGTCAACTATCTGGTCATCAGATAAACTGGCATAGTTAAATATGACATCAAAATCAGTATTTACGTACGTTCGCCCAATAAACGCTTCCGTAAATTGTTTTCTCCTTTCATCGGCATTCATTACATGCTCCTGAGCGGCGTCATGACTCAAATTTCTCATTTGGGCCACCCGGTTTATTCTCCATTCCAGCGGGGCTTCCAGTCTTATGCTTAGCTTGTTGGGGAGTTCAGAGAGAATGGTGGTTGCCCCGCGGCCAAGAATAATATACCTGCCCTGTATAGCAAGCTTCACGATCACATCCTTCAGTATGGTGATGGCGTTTTCATCTAAAACATCCGTAAAAAATTCATTGCTGAATGCATTCGAAACCATTTCAAGTTTTTCCAGCATTTCAGGATTATCTATTTTTCTGGCTTCCATCTCCTGCTTAACTTCCCTGGTAGCGTGCTTGAAAGCATCCTTGTCTGCCCAGAGCCATTCTGCATCGGTTTTAGTTTCAGACATGTAGCTGTATCCGGTAAGGATCTTCGATAATTTTATGGCTATTCTTTTGGCAGAACAGCCGGTCTGGCGTGATATGGTCACCACGGGCCCGGCAAAATCTCCGGTTTCGAGGTTGGATGCCGCTACGTATTTAAGGTAGTTGTTCAAAAATTCTTTCATGTTTGTCATTCTTTTTTATGATTGTCAATCACAGCAACGAAGTTACAATACATTATCTGTTATGAAACCAAAACCTGTTGTAAAATAGTATTTTTGCAATATGTTATACAACACTGTTCTACAGCAGATTGAATTTGATTAATTTTATAGCCACTAACTTTAAGTAAGCAATTGAAATATACCAATATCTGATTTTATGAAGAAACATCCAAAAATACAGGTAGCATTGGCATCCTTTGGAATGTCCGGGCAGGTCTTTCACGGGCCATCACTCTCTGCTCATGATGGGTTCGAAGTAAAAACCATTTTAGAACGCACAAAGCATTTGTCAAGGAAAACATACCCCGTTGTACACATTGCACGCGATTTTCGCGAAATCCTTAATGATCCGGGCATTGAACTGATAATAGTAAACACGCCCGACAGCTATCATTTCGAAATGACGCGCGCGGCTCTTCTGGCCGGCAAACATGTCGTGGTGGAAAAGCCATTTACCCTGAAATCCGATGAAGCCCAACAGCTGATTGATCTGGCCCGCAAAAAGAAATTATTGCTCACGGTTTATCAGAACAGAAGGTGGGATGGTGATTTTCTGACAGTTCAAAAGGTTATTGCCTCCGGAATGCTGGGCCGGCTTGTTGAATTTGAATCTCATTTCGACCGGTTCCGTAATTTTATTGCGCCCGGAACCTGGAAAGAGGAGGGGGATGATTACGCAGGGGTTCTTTACAACCTGGGCTCACATATGGTTGATCAGGTATTGGTGCTCTTCGGAATGCCTGAATCTGTTACGGCGCACCTTGCAATTGTGCGCTCCGGCGGAAAGGTGGCTGACTATTATGATATCCGGCTTCAATACCCGAACTTTTCAGCCTTACTTAAATGCTCCTATCTGGTTAAGGAGCCCGGTCCGCGTTACATTCTCAATGGCACGAATGGCTCCTTTTTAAAATGGGGTCTTGATCCTCAGGAGGATGCACTCAAAAATGGAGGAAAACCTGTCGGCCCTGGCTGGGGAAAAGAACCTGAGGAATGGTGGGGAAAGGTGAATGCCGAAGTGAATGGCGTAAACGTACAGGGCAAAGTGGAAACGGAAGCCGGTAATTATCTGGCGTTTTATAACAATCTGCACAAAGCAATACGATTGGGCGAGCCGTTGGCCGTCAATCCCTTGGAAGCCATGCAAACCATCAGGATTCTGGAAACCTGCATTGAAAGCCATCACCTTCGTAAAACCATTACTTTGTAATTAAATTCTGAATCCACTCCGAAAAGTATATTATCCACGAATTACACAAATTGACACTAATTTTAGTAATTGATATTCAGACAATTATAAAAACCAAATTTTCACTAATTCTCCGAAAACAAGTTTTCGGAGTGGACAATACTCAAAAAAAGCAAAAAAAAACGGATTTCCAGCGGTGGTGGAAATCCGTTCAGCTTGTGTTTCGTTTAGCAAGACCAGCTTTGTTGGTTTACAGAGAAAAGTAGTTTAAACCTTAATATTAAATAATTGATTTAGTCAGGGCGAAGATAGTATAAAATCTGTTCGGAAAGCAAAAACTCTTAAAAAAATATTAATTTTTGTTAAAAGAAAAGTTAATACCATAGTTTAAAATATTGAAAATCAAAATATATGATATAAGCAATATGTTATAAAAAATATTCACCGGATGGGAATATTCATACCATCGTGTTCAATTTTCTTCTCATTTATACATTTTTTCAAAATGCCGTGGTTGCAATCTTTTTTCTGCCTGATCAACACCTTGGGTTGTATTCAATATTGAATCCACTCCGAAAAGTCCGGGTTCATTGATTTAACTCTTTTACCCCTGATCCGGCAGTTGACGGAAACTCACTGAAAATCAATAAACCTTGAATGTCCCTTTCAGGGGATTCAGGGGTGTTCCCTTCAGGGGATTCGTGTTGTTCCCTTCACTGAATTTAGGGGTATTTGACTTTTCGGAGTATGCTCAATATTAAATTTCCCTTTATTAGTGTATGGTTTACAACCCTGACAGAGAACAGAAACTGAAATTTTCATTACCATTGAAACAAATTTATTTGTTATGCTTGCAGTTAAACTTACAGGATTAGAAGAGATGGATATTGTTGAGATTGACAAACCATCGAAAATCTCTCCTGATGAAGTGCTTTTAAAAATCAAGTATGTAGGTGTTTGCGGCTCCGATGTACACTATTACAATGAAGGTAAAATAGGAAACCAGATAGTGGAATATCCGTTTATGGTCGGGCATGAGTGCTCAGGCAAAGTGGTGGCCATAGGCGAAAATGTAACCCATCTTGAGGTGGGAGATCTTGTGGTTATCGATCCTTCTGTTCATTGCGGTCATTGCGAGCAGTGTCTGGCAGGCCGCCCGCATACCTGCCTGAATAATCGTTTCCTGGGTTGTCCCGGACAACTTGAAGGTTGTCTTACTGAGTATTTAGTGATGCCAGGTTTTACCTGTTTTCCCGTTACCGACCTTATGGATGCCGAAGAGGCTGCATTGCTTGAACCTTTTACCATAGGTGTTTACTCAGTAAATATGGCGAAGATGACCTCACCCGGATCTGCAATTGCTATTTTCGGGGCAGGCCCCATTGGCCTCAGCATTCTTATGAAACTTGTGGCCGACAATTACAACAACGTTGGCATAATAGAACCTCTTGGTTATCGCCTGGAAAAGGCTGCTGAAATTGGTGCATCCTGGACCATAAATCCCGTTACTGAAGATCTGGAGGAGAGAATTGGTGTTATTGTACCCTCTCTTATGGATGTTGTTTTTGATGCCAGCGGTGAGCAGGAAGCCATCGATAATGCCCTTAAAATACTTAAACCCGGAGGGAAGCTTGTTTTGGTCGGAATTCCGCCTTCAGCAGAGTATGTGTTTAATATGGACCTTATGCGGAGGAAGGAGATATCGGTAATTAACGTGCGCCGTCAGAACCATTCCGTAGAGGAAGCCATAAAACTTGTTGCCGAAGGAAAAGTAAACCTGAAGCAGATGGTCACCCATTATTTTCAGCTTCGCAAAACACCCGTGGCTTTCGATATGGTTTCAGGTTACCGCGACAATGTCATCAAGGCAATGATCGTTATCTGATTAATCAGTTGGTTTAAACCAGTGTTTCTTCTCCCTCCGAACGGGCAATGGTAACGGCAGCACAACTGTCGCTCCAGACGTTAACCGTAGTACGCATCATATCAAGCAACAGGTCAACTGCGATGATCAGTCCCACTCCTTCGAGAGGCAGGTTTGCCGCTGTAAGCACAACCGTAATCATTACCAGACCGGCCATTGGAATTCCGGCTGCCCCAATCGACGCCAGCAAGGCGGTAATAACTATAATAAATTGCTGAACAAAGGAGAGTTCAATTCCATATGCCTGGGCAATGAAAATCGCAGCCACACACTCATACAGTGCCGTTCCATCCATGTTTATTGTGGCCCCGAGGGGTAGGGTGAAACTCGTAATCTTGTTCGAAACTCCGCTTTTATGCTCTACTGCTTCCATGGTCAGAGGCAGGGTGGCGCTTGATGAAACTGTTGAAAATGCTGTAAGCAAAGGCGTTGCCATGTTCTTAAAGTGTTTGACAGGATCTGCCTTTGCAATAAATTTTACGATCAGGGGTAGCGTTAACGTGGCATGTATGATCAGACCCAGGGCTACCGTCAGCATATAAATGGCCATACTCCCTGCAATATTCATCAGCTTGTCGGAATTGCGTACCACTTCGTGCGATACAATTCCCAAAATCCCCAGAGGGGTAAACCGTATGATAAACATGGTTATCCGCATCATCACCTCAAAAAGACCCTCGAAAAAGCTGGTCAGCTGTTTACCGTGACTCCCGCCAAGCTGTGAAATAAAAAATCCAAACAGTATGGCGAAAAATATGATGGGCAGAATTTCACCACGTGCCATTGAATCAATAATGTTTTCTGGCACCATGCGCATCAGCAGGTCATTGATTTTACCCGAACCCACGGGCAAAGAGCTTACTTCCTCTTTAAAACCCATTTGGATGCCCACACCCGGACGGATGAGGTTTACCAGAATCAAGCCTGTAAGAATCGCCAGCGTACTGGTGGCTACATAATAGGTGATGGTTTTCAATCCTATGCGGCCCAGACTCTTCCCGCTGCCAATGCTGGTAACTCCGCTTACAATCGACGCAAATATCAATGGAACGATGACCATTTTCAGTCCCCTCAGAAACAAGTCTCCCATCCAGGAGATGTATTTGACCGACGAAGGCAGGTAAATTCCCAATAAAACTGCAACTATGAGCGCTATAAGTATTTGCCAGTGAAGCTTAATTTTCAGTAGTTTCATAAAATTTCAGTATAAAGGCACTAAAAATAGTTAAAAATGTTCAGCAACATATTCTGAATCAAAAATTCTCCCTAAATTGCAGCACAGTACAGTACATAACAGTTTCTAAATACCAGTAATCATAGTCCCCTTCAAGAGTTTTAGGGGTATTCGATTACCGGAGTCCGTTTAATCATCAATAATCAATCATCAATAATCAATCATCAATAATCATTCATAAATAATAAATCCAAAATGCGATTAATAGGAAGATTACCTAAAGTTGGAATCCGACCGGTCATTGATGGCCGCGAAAACGGAGTGAGAGAATCTCTCGAAGGGCAAACCATGGCAATGGCTGAAGCTGCTGCCCGCCTGATCACTGAACATTTGCGCTTCCCTGGCGGGGAGCCTGTTGAATGTGTAATTGCCGATTCTACCATCGGCGGAGTTGCCGAGGCTGCAATGTGCGCCGATAAATTCGAACGCGAAGGGGTGGGGGTCTCCCTGACTGTTACTCCCTGCTGGTGTTACGGAACAGAAGTGATGGATTCCAATCCATGGATTCCGAAAGCCGTCTGGGGTTTCAACGGAACGGAGCGCCCAGGTGCTGTTTACCTTGCTGCCGCCCTCGCGGGATATACCCAGAAGGGTTTGCCTGCTTTTGGTATTTATGGCAGGGATGTTCTGGACGCAGGTGATATGGAGATGCCTGACGACGTCAGGGAGAAAATATTGCGCTTCACAAAAGCTGCATTGGCTGTTGCCCAGATGAAAGGTAAAAGCTACCTCTCGCTGGGGTATACCTCCATGGGTATTGCCGGCTCTATGGTTAATCCCGACTTCTTCCAGGATTACCTGGGAATGCGTACCGAGTTCGTGGATATGGTGGAGGTTAAGCGCCGCCTCGATGAGGGAATTTTTGATACCGAAGAGTTTGACCATGCCATGGCCTGGACCAAGGCCAATTGCACGGAAGGGGAGGATGTAAACAAACCGCATGTTGCCGTTGACCGGAAAAGAAAAGACTGGGAGTGGGAAACGGTGGTCAAAATGACCCTGATTATGCGTGACCTCATGATTGGCAATCCAAAACTTAAAGCCCTGGGCTTTGGTGAAGAGTCGTTAGGCCGTAATGCCATTGCCGGTGGCTTCCAGGGACAACGCCAGTGGACGGACTATTATCCCAACGGCGATTTTTCTGAGGCTATCCTTTGTTCCTCTTTCGATTGGAACGGTATCCGTCAGGCGTTTGTGTTTGCTACCGAAAACGATAGTCTCAATGCCGTGCCTATGTTATTCGGTCACCTCCTGACCAATACGGCGCAGATCTTCAGTGATGTGCGCACCTACTGGAGTCCTGAGGCTGTTTTGAGGGTAACCGGTCAGGAACTTACCGGTACTGCAAAAAACGGAATTATCCACCTGATCAATTCAGGACCTACCGCACTGGATGCTACCGCCCAGCAGCGTGATGCCAGCGGCAACCCCGTGATGAAACCGTTTTGGGAAATTACCGAAGAGGAGGTAGCCCGTTGCCTCGAAAATACCCATTTCTGCCCTGCCAACCGGGAGTATTTCCGTGGCGGCGGTTTTTCAAGCCAGTTCAAAACTGCCGGAGAGATGCCGGTGACCATGTCGAGGGTTAACCTGGTGAAAGGCCTGGGCCCCGTGCTGCAGATTGCTGAGGGTTACACGGTGGTGCTTAACGACAAGGTTCATAATATCCTTGACCGGCGTACAGATCCCACGTGGCCGACAACCTGGTTCGTTCCCCGCCTTACCGGCGCCGGGGCCTTCAAGGATGTCTATTCTGTAATGGCCAACTGGGGCGCAAACCACGGGGCCATTAGCTTTGGACATATCGGTGCTGATCTTATTACGCTGGCTTCCATGCTGCGCATACCCGTGTGTATGCACAACGTAGACGAAAATGATGTTTTCAGGCCGAGTGCATGGAGCTCGTTTGGCGCCGAAAAAGAGGGTGCCGACTACAGGGCCTGCGAAGTGTTTGGTCCTTTATACAAATAATGTAATTTATTAACAGGAGCTGGTTTGTCCATCGTTTGGCCAACCAGCTCCTTATATATGCCAATGACTGCAAACGTTTTAATAATCAGGGATAACCAGGGGACTACCAAGCTTCAGTCACTGCTCGATGCGATCAACGAGGCAATCGCCACAGGTTCCTTTAAGCCCGGCGACCCTTTGCCATCGGTAAATGAACTGAGCCGTATCAGCGGGTTCTCCCGGGACACCGTCGTCAAGGCCTATAATATTTTAAAGCAGCAGTCTGTCATCGAATCTACTCCTGCCAAAGGATTTTATATTTCCGGTGTATCACAGCGCGTATTTATGCTGCTCGATGATTTCAGCGCATTTAAAGAACAGCTCTACCGGGCTTTCCGGGAAAATCTTCCTGAAAAGTATTCCGTCGACCTGCTCTTTCACCATTATAACCAGACGGTTTTCGAGCATCTGATACATCAGGCTCTCGGCAGATACAGCATGTACGTGATCATGAACTGCGACAACAAGAAACTGCACCCCATACTCTCCAGGATCGATTCAAATAAATTGCTGGTACTGGACATGGGCGATGAGGAGGATGAAAAGGTAAATTATCTCCTTCAGAATTTCGATACGGCGGTCGTTAATTGCCTGCAGCAGGAAAAAGAGCTGCTGAAAAAATACACAGAGTTTATCTACATTTACTCTGAAGAGAAAACTCCCCACCCACCCGAAACAGGAGCCGCTTTGCGAAAATTTTGCCGCAGCCGCAAGCTGAACTTCCACATTCTCCCTGAGGTACATCCGGAATGTATGATCGCAGGCCAGTTATACTTTGTTATCACCGAGACGGATCTTGTGCAGGTGCTGAAGGGATGCCGGCAGAAGGCCCTGAGCCTGGGCACCGATCTGGGTATTATTGCCTACAACGATACCCCCATGAAGGAGATTGCCGGCAACGGGATAACAGTCATATCAGTTGATTTTACCGAGATGGGCCGGAAAGCGGCTGAGTTTGTCTCCA
>CAYMXK010000120.1:11197-11771 GCA_964393915.1 uncultured Prolixibacteraceae bacterium | reverse complement strand
ACCACGTCGACCCCTGAATCGATTACCTTCTCGAAATTATCGAATCCGATAAAGCATTTTTCGTCTGCAATTTCGATGTTTTTCTGTTTCTTCAGCTCTGCCCTGCATTGGTCGATCTTGTCCTGAAAAACATCGCCCAAAGCAACAATTTCAAGATTAGGGCCGGCGTCGACAAAGTTTAAGGCAGCACCCGTGCCCCTGCCACCACAGCCTATTAAACCTGCCCGCAGGGGTTTCCCGTCGGGTGCCTGAAATAATAATTCAGGCAGCTGAACTTCTGTTGTTTTGGTTTTGGGAGTGCTGCAGGAAGTTAACAGACTGGAGGCGCTTAAAACGCCCATAGTGCCAAGTGTGCCGCTGGAGATAAATTTGCGCCTGCTGAAATGATCGCTTGTAGCCATTGGTTTTGTTTTTGAAATTATTGTCGGTTTTTTTGGATCTCAGCCTGGTTTTGGTTACTGAGGTCCTAAAAGTAGTAATTTTTTTTAGTTAACTTCGAGACTGTTTTTGCAGGAGGAAGGCTACTCTTTACGAGGAAAGGAGTCAGTATCAAGAAACAGCACCGTTTCGGGAT
>CAYMXK010000120.1:0-11187 GCA_964393915.1 uncultured Prolixibacteraceae bacterium | reverse complement strand
GTTTTGTTTTTGAAATTGTTGCCGTTTTTTCAGGATCCCAGACTGGTTTTGGTTTCTGAGATCCTAAAAGTAGTGATTTTTTTGTTAGTTGAATCCGAGACTGTTTTTGACAGGGAGGAGGCTACTCTTTACGAGGAAAGGAGTCAGTATCAAGAAACAGCACTGTTTCGGGATGTGTACGGAGCACAGAAGCAGGGCAGGCTGTGGTAATTTCACCAAAAAGCGTGGCGTCGACGGCTTTAGCCTTTCTCATTCCGGGTACCACGCAACTAATGGTTTTGCAGTGCATAATCGCGGGAATTGTCAGGGTGACCGCGTGGGTTGGAACATCTTCGAAAGTGGGAAACCAGCCTTCTCCCAGCTGCTGAAGCCGGCAGTCCCTGTCGAGTTCGACCTTCTTAACCCAGCGCGGGTCGTTGAAATCGGCTACCGGCGGATCGTTGAATGCAATGTGTCCGTTTTCGCCAATGCCAATGCAGGCCACATCTACCGGATGCGATTTAAGTAATGCCTCGTACCTGGTCATTACTGCTTCCAAATCAAAGGAGTCGGCATTGATCAGATAGACCATGCCAGGATTAACAAGATTGAGAATGCGTTCATTCAGGAACTTCCGGAAACTGGCAGGATGTTTATCGGAGAGGTTGGTATATTCATCGAGGTGAAAAACAGTGATTTTTGACCACTCGATCTCTTTTTCTTTTAACGCCTCCAGAAAGGAGAACTGCGATGTTCCGGTTGCCAGAATGAGGTTGGCACTGCCCTTTTCAGCTATGGCGGCGGCGATCTTTCCGGCTACAAACTCTGCCGCTGCAACCCCCATTTCCTTCTCTTCGGAATACACTTTTACAAGGAGATCGTCAATTTTGAAGTTTTTAATTTCGGTTGTCATTTTTTAAAAGTCTAAAATTAAAAAAGGTTTAAAACAATTCGGTAATTGCAAACCAGGTGGTTACAAATGAGAAGATGATAACGGCCCCGATTCCGATGTTTTCACGCAGGCTGGCTTTATGGATATGCATCAGTTTTGCCCGGTTGATGAGCATCAGGAGTGGAATGGCTACTGCCGGCAGGATACAAGCCTGGAATGCCTGCGAAAAGATCATCAGTGCCGGCGGCCGTTGCTTCAGGACAATGCTGCCAAAGGCAAACAGCATGGCACCAAAGATCAGCCATCTTGATTGTGTTGAATGGATGTTTCTTGGTTTTCCGGTATAGTCGGCGATCAGCCAGGGGGCAATCAGAACAATCGGGAAGATAGTGGATAGTCCTGCACCCACGATCCCAAGAATCAGTATAAATGCGGCGGCTTTCCCCCCGATAGGCTCAAAGAGGTGGATCATTTCCACCGTGTTTTCCAGTTTTAGCCCCATTATGTTAAGTGTGCCGGCAGCAACGGCCATGATAACAGCGCTCAGAAACAACATCATGGAAGCTGAAACAAAGGCATCTCTTCGTTCCATCCTGAGATTATCCACATTCCATCCCTTTTCGGCAACTACTGTACTACGCATAATAAACACAGCTGCTGAACATGTGGTTCCGGCGATGGCAGCAACCAGTCCCATTGCACCGGGGGTATTAGGGATACCCGGAACAAGTCCTGAAACAATGGCCGAAAAGTCGGGCTTTACCATGAAAAAGACCACGAGGAAGGATAAGCCCATGAAGATTACAAATACAGTGAGGATCCTTTCGAAAGTTTTATAACGACCGTACCAGAGCAGCAAATAGAGGGCGGAGGCCAGGACAAGGATGATCCAGCCGCGGTTGACGACCGATCCGCCGAAAAGCAGGCGGATGCCTTCCTGTACCAGGTCAGCTACAATGCCCATAACGCCCATAAGTGCCAGTAACTCGCCGATTATCAGAGCGGCAAGAATATAAAGTGCGAGTACCCATCCATACCGGAATTCGTGCTTGATGTTGTTGAGGGCGGTTTTTCCGGTTACCAGGGTAACTTTGCCATAGGCCACCATCAGGATAAAAGTAAAAATACATGAGAGCACCAGTGCCCAGAAGAGATGCATGCCATGCTCCGCGCCAGTTTTTGCCATGGTGGTTACACTTCCGGTTCCAATGTTATACCCGATCAGGAAAAGTCCTGGTCCAACGGCACTTAGGGCGATCAGGATTTTGTTTCTGGATTGTTTAGTCATATTGATTTAAGGTTTAGAATTATATACTGTTTTCCCTGCTACAATGGTGGTGTGTATTTTAACCTTGAAGTCATCGATGGTGAAGAGTATCAGGTCGGCACGTTTTCCGGGCTGAATTTCTCCCCTGTCGGTCAGTCCGTAAAGCCGGGCAGGATTGGTGCTGGCCATCTGTATGGCCTCTGCCAGGCTGCAGCCGGTTACCTTCATCAGATGGCCGACCCCTTTGGTAATGGGAGATGCTGATCCGTACAGCACATTCTGGGCAGGATACCGCAACATGCCTTCGGGCGTCAGCTCAATGGTAACACCCTCTGTGGTGACAAACTCACCGGGGGGCAGACCCGCAAAGCTGGTCACATCCGAAGTAAGGATGGTTCTGTCTGTCCCTTTTACTTTGGTAAAAACCTTGATCTGCTCGGGGAGCAGGTGGAATCCGTCAGCAATGATGCTGATCATAAGCCGGTCATCGGCCAGCTGGGGCCAGAAGGGATTCCTGTGGCGGTTGATGGTATTGGCTGCGCCATTGCCCAGGTGGGTGGCAATCTGCGCCCCCCTGTCGATCGCTGACTTTATTATTGCGGCGGATGCGTTGTGATGGCCCAGCGCGACCACAATATTCTTTTCGCGGCACTTGTCGATAAGCTCAAGGGCACCTTCCATTTCAGGTGCCAGGGTAACCTGAAGGATGTTTTCGCCGGATGCGCGGTAGTAGGCAAGGAACTCTTCCCAGTCGGGCAGGCGGACATGTTCAAGGGGGTGTGCGCCTCTGAAACCGTCATCGGGAGATATAAACGGTCCTTCGAGGTGAAACCCCGGGATGGAACCCAAAACAGCCGGGTTATTTTTCATACCGGCCAGCACACCGAAATTCCTGACAAGCACATCGCGGTGGTTGGTGGTCAGGGTGGGCAAATAAGTGGTTACTCCCTCTTTCCATAAGGTTTCCGTGGCTTTGATCACCCCCTCCTCTGTCAGGTCGCTGCCGCCAAAAGCAAAGGAAATGCCGGCATAGCCGTTTACCTGGTTGTCGATCAATCCGGGAGCAATATAAATTTTCGGAAAATTTGCAGGCGTTTCCTCCAGTCTGGTGACTTTCACTATTTTACCATCCCTGATTTCTATGGAAACAGGGGAGTGGTCGAGGTATAAAAGTCCTTCGATTGTCACTGTTTTTTCCTGTGCCGACAGTGATTGTGGACCGGGCAGGGCCATAACCCCCAAAGTCAGCAATAAAAATGTATTCCATATCCTCCTTTTCATCTCATTATTTTTAATATTCTGTTTATCAATTACTTTAGCTGCACATGGCAGGATGATTTTCACTGTCGGGTCATAACCTGATCTTTTTTTACCTGGATATTTCCGGTTACATCTCAGCATTGCGGGCGGATGGAGCCAGGTCAGACTCAGACCCTTGCTGACCACGCATTATACTTTTAAATGACCTCCCGGACAGCTTTTTTTACTTCTGGCAGATGGGTTACCGGGGATTTATACTTTCATTTCCCATCCCTTTTCGTAGGTGCGGCTCCAGAGTTTCATCGCCTCCTTGTCTTTGAGAATCCGCCCACTGGCAGGATTAGTATCAAGAGATCTGCCTGTGCGCTGCGCGATATTTCCCAGTTGCACCAGAAGGGTGCTTTTATGACCGGAATCAATATCTGAGGCCAGCGGCGTGCCTTTTTTGATTCCGTCGAAAAAATTGCGGATGTGAAATGCATCCAGTAACTCAGCCGGATTGGCCTGATCGCGGGGATCTGTCTTTATCTGGCTTTTCACCTCTTTTACCACCTTGTTCTGTTTGTCGAAAATGGTATATTCATTTCCTCCGGGGATGAGGACGCTGCCGAGTTCTCCGTAAAACAAGGCCCCAACCGAACTCCCTTCCACATATTTTCCATTGCAGCTCCGTCCTTCCCAGGTCATGGACACACCCTCCGCAAAGTCGATGCTGATCACCTGCGTATCGGGGGTTTCCCAATCGTCCTGGTAATGGAACCTGCCGCCGTTGGAGCTCACTCTAACCGGATAGTCGACACCTAAGCCCCAGCGCAGGAGGTCCACCATGTGGGTACCGTTGTTGAGTGCCTCGCCGGTTCCCCAATGCCAGAACCAGTGCCAGTTGTAATGCACGATGTTGTCGCGGTAGGCTGTGCGGGGAGCAGGTCCCTGCCAGAGATCCCAGTCGAGCCACCCGGGAACCGCGGTTTGCTGTCCTGTTCCAATGGGGCCGCGGTTGTTGGTGTACCACGATTTTCCGAAGTAGGGCCTTCCTATCGTACCTGCCCTGACTTCCCTGATGGCTTCCACCACATTGGGCCATGTGCGGCGTTGGTTGCCCATTTGCAATACCTTTCCATATCTCGCGGCTGCTTCCACCAGGATTTCGCCTTCGCGTGGGCTGTGGCTGCAGGGTTTCTCGAGATATACATTTTTGTCTGCCTTCATGGCCATAAGGGCTGCCGGGGCATGCCAATGATCGGGCATGGCAATTACCACTGCATCAACATCCTTGCTTTCGAGTGAGCGGCGGATATCCCTGATGCCTTCGGGCCGTTTCTCCTGGCGCTCCATGACCTTTGAAATGCATTTATCGATGGCCCGTGTATCCACATCCACAATGTGAACTACTTCGCAATCTGACTGGCGGGCAAAGTTGGCAGCCAGTGCTGCTCCCCTGCTGTTAACCCCGGCCACGGATACGTTAATCCGTTCGTTGGCGCCGATGATGCGGCCATAGCTTCTGGCACTGATTCCTGTGAACAGACCTCCCATAGATACAGCGGCTGTCCCCAGAGTTGCTTTGCGTATAAATTCCCTGCGTGAATTTTCCATAATTATTAGTTTTATTGTGGCTTAAAAATATTTAAAATCTGCTAATTATTTTACTTCACTGTAAATAGGGTCATTTTATTACAAAGTTGAATTCTAATTGATATTTTAAATACTACCAGGGCATAAAGACACCGGGTTGCACAAAGTATTGAATTTCAATTTAATAATCTTGGTGATTCCTTTGTGTCTTTGTGTCTTAGTGGCAGAAAAAGGCTTATCTGAGCAGGCTCAAAGTTAGTCCTAAAAAGAGGCAGTTGAGCATACTACAGCCTTACCTTGATGCCGCCCAGCCGTTTGCTTTCATCTGCAGCTTCCATAAAGGAGAGTATTTCCAGCGTCTCCTGCTGGTCAACCGGGGATATTCCGGTTTCAAAGAACCTTGCTATTTCTATCAGCAGTGGTTTGTATCCTTTGTATGGGCCTGCCTGGATGACTCCTTTTTCGGTGAATGCCACGCCGCCGTAGTCGGATTTTCCCTCCCGGATGCCGCGGAATGTTCCTATCCTGCTGTCGGCCCAAGTACCAACAACCACATCTGTGCCTTCGGTGAAGAAACGGGAAACGCTGACGCAACCCTTTCCCATCATCGTGAACAGGGTTTCCACTCCATGTATACCATACCAAAACAGGTCGGGATGGGTTTTCTCGATAGTGGCCGGACTCCAGGCGGTTGCCCCATGTACTTTTCCATGCTCACCCCGTGCTATGGCCTGCGCGTTATCCATGAAACGCAGCGAAGAACAGGAGAATACCGGCACCTTCATCCGGTTTGCCTCAGCAAAAATGGTTTTTGCATCTTTCAGTGATGCCGTCATGGGTTTATCGATAAACAACCTCTTCCCGGCTTTAATGACAGGCAGGGCTTGTTCGAGGTGGAGCCGACCGTCGTTGGTTTCCAGCAGAATAACATCCGATGCTGCAATCAGCGCATCTATTGAATCGACAATGGCTACTCCGAATTTTTGAATTTCGGTGATGTAACCGGGTATCCGGGAAACACTCGATTCAATATCCCTGCTTCCGTGGGGATAGGCAGCCACCACACGGAAGCCGTTCAGTTCAGGTCCTGCATCCGGATGGTTGAATTCCCTGCTGAAGGCAATGCTGTGGGAGGTGTCGAGTCCGATAATTCCTATGCGCTTTCCCCTGATGGAGTTTTGTGCCGCTGCCGGCCAGCCAGTTGTCAGTCCGGCCCCGATACCGGCATAAGCTGTCGTTTTAATAAAATTTCGTCGGTTGTACATGCTCTGTATTTTCAGATAAAATTATACAATCTTTGTGGAAAACAAAGCTCCCCGGACTTAAAATTGTGAAAGCGCTAATTGTGAAAAGAAAATTTGGCAGGAATACCATTATTGCCTATCATTAACCCCTTATTTTTGAAAAATTCTTTTTTCTGAAATGAGCACGACAAAATTTTGGACACATGCGAAGATTTTCACAGTTATATGGGTTTCTACTTAAACATCAACAAATAAACAATTTCAACAAGATGAAAAAAATTCACCTCATTGTTTTGGTTGCCCTCCTTATGGCAGGTTGCGCGCAGCAACGACCGGCAAAAGATTGTCCTACCTACGCAGAAGCAGCAGATCCTTCGCCTGCTCCGGAGGCCGCCTGGAGTTTGGTAAAGCCCGGGTTGCATGCTTCTCTTGGGTCGGTTGACCGGCTTTATGCAAAGAGCGCTGTGCCGGAAGCTGATAACATCATGGAGTGGCAGGGTTCTGCCTGGCGGGGAGAACGTGTTTCCGCGCAGATGGTACTTTGGAGCAGCGATGCCGTGGAGCAGGTGGAATGCGTATTTTCAGACTGGACTTCCGGGAATGGGAAGCAGCTTCCGGCCAATGTGGCACAGGCCAGATTTGTAAGGTATGTGTTGACCGATGAATTTGCAGGTGGCTGTGGTCACCGTAAGCCGGAAGATTTTGCTGTCTCGCTAAGTCCAGATGTACTTGATCCCCTTGAGTGTTTCGACATGGAGCCGCAAACCACCAGGCCGGTCTGGCTAACCATTGACATACCACGGGATGCTGCTCCCGGAACCTATACCTCCACCTTGACGCTGTTTGCTGCGGGGAAAAAGCACAGCACCTTCAGCTTCAGTATCGAAGTCCTGGACCGCATTCTTCCTCCTGCTTCAGAGTGGGAGTTTCATCTCGACCTGTGGCAAAATCCTTATGCCGTAGCGCGGGTGAAAGGTGTTGAACCATGGTCGGAAGCGCACTGGGAAGCACTGCACCCGTTGATGAAACTGCTTGCCGGTGCAGGACAGAAGGTTATCACTGCTACCCTTAATAATCGCCCCTGGGGCGGACAGACCGAAGATGCATTCGGTTCGATGATCGGCTGGACAAAAAAATCGGATGGAAGCTGGCAATATGATTATACTGTTTTCGATAATTGGGTGCAGTTTATGATGGACCTGGGCATTAAGAGGCAGATTAACTGCTATTCGATGGTACCATGGGGAAATGAACTTTACTATTTCGATGAAAAATCGGGCGAAGAGGTAAAGATAAAAGCCATTCCGGGATCAAGGGAATATGCTGAATTGTGGGTCCCCTTCCTGACTGACTTCGTAGTTCATCTGGACAAAAAAGGATGGAGAGAGATCACCCGGATAGCCATGGATGAACGCGGCCCGGACGAAATGAAGGCGATGCTGAAGTTGCTGAGTGAAACAGCCCCGGGTATGGGCGTTGCACTGGCAGATAACCACAAGAGCTACAAATTGTATCCTGATCAGCTGGTGGATCTCTGTGTTGCTCATGGCGCAGTGGTTGAGCCTGAGGATATGGCCTACCGCCAGTCGAAAGGTTTTATCACGACCTGGTATGTATGTTGCGCTGATGTATTCCCCAACGTATTTACATTCTCCCCGCCCGCAGAGGGGGCTTTTATCGGCTGGTACACAGCGGCGGCAGGATTCGATGGTTTCCTGCGTTGGGCTTACAACAGCTGGGTGAAGGAACCTTTGCTCGACTCGCGTTTCCGGACCTGGCCTGCAGGAGACACCTATGTGGTATACCCGGATGCCCGGAGTTCAATCAGGTTTGAACGGCTGACAGAAGGCATCCAGGACGCTGAGAAGATCAGGCTTCTCAGGAAAGAGCTGGCACAGGACAACTCTGAAGCCGGTATAAAAAAACTGAAACTGCTGAATGAGACGGTAGCCCTTTTTAATATTACGAAAGACCCGGGCAATGCCGAAGAATTATTGGCACAGGGGAAACGGGTGCTGGAAGAGGTGGCGCGGTAGAAACGGAGACGGGAGACCGGAAAACGGAGACCGGAGACGGGAGACCGGAGACGGGAGACCGGAGACCGGAAAACGGAGACCGGAGACGGGAGACCGGAGAAGAGCAAAGGGCAAAGCGCAGAGAGCAAGACTGCGTGTTTCTATTTACACTGTTTGAAAAAGATGTGAAGGATTAAAAGAATAGTTATCTGCTATTATAAGCCATCAAAAACCTTTACCTTTACATCAGACAAACAATTGCATCCTATGGAATCAAAAGCCGACTTAAAACTGGCCGTGCTCATCGACGCCGAAAATGTACCCTACAGCAATGTGAAAGCCATGCTTGAAGAGATTGCCAAGTATGGGGTACCTACAACAAAAAGAATTTATGGTGACTGGACCCGCAATGTTACTGCTGGCTGGAAAGGCGTGCTGCTTGAAAATGCCATAACGCCTGTTCAGCAATACAGCTATACGTCAGGAAAAAACTCCTCAGACTCGGCCATGATTATAGATGCCATGGATATTCTCTATTCGGGAAAGGTGAATGGTTTCTGCATTGTTTCGAGCGACAGTGATTTTACCCGGCTGGCCATACGCCTGCGTGAATCAGGGATGAAAGTTATCGGAATCGGCGAAAAGAAAACGCCCAATCCGTTTATCGTGGCATGTGACAAATTCATATACCTTGAAATACTTAACCCGGTATTTACTGAATCAGAACAGGAAGAAGTCAAGCCGGGGAAAACAGCTGCTCCAAGGAAGTCGCTGCAAAGTGCCGATGAGGAAACCATTAAGCTGATCGCTGCAAGCATTACCGATCTGGCCGATGAGGATGGATGGGCATTTTTAGGCGATGTCGGCAACCTGATCAACAAGAAAAGACCGGAGTTTGACCCGCGGAACTACGGTTTTGTGAAGCTTACCCCCATGCTGAAGGCCTTGACCAAAAACTTCGACATTGATGAGCGTAAAACAGAAAAGGCAAACATAAAGCATGTGTATGTGAGAATAAAACCTGTAACCACCCGCCCGGCGCCGCGCAGACGAAAGTAATATGTTCAAAATCAGGATACCGGAAGTTTAAAATGAACCATATAACCCTGTAATAACCTTTATAAAAGATCGACTTCCGTGAGAAGTATCTATTCCGTGGTGAACCCGTTAAACATAGCGATCTCAACTGACAGTTAATAACAAAACATAGATTCTTATGAAACGAGCCATTTTTATATTTATCGTTTTTATTCTTTTCAGCTTAACCGGTCTAGCCCAGCCTTTGCAGCTTCACTCCCTCAATCAGCGCTATTTTGAATACAAGGGGCATCCGGTGGTATTGGTAACATCAGCCGAACATTTCGGCGCGGTGTAAAACAAGGATTTGATTATCGGAAATACCTTGCAACAATGGCTGCTGAGGGTATGAATTATAACCGGATCATTGCCGGCAGTTACGTTGAGATCCCCGGAAGTTTTGGCATTGAAAATAATACGCTGGCCCCACCACCAGGCAGCTTCATTGCCCCTTGGATGAGAACCAGTGTGCCCGGAACCTACGAAGGTGAAGTGAAATTTGACCTTTCCAGATGGGACAATGCCTTTTTCGACCGCCTGAAAGATTTCGTGGAGGAGGCTGGCCGTCAGGGTATATTTGTTGAAGTGACGCTGTTTTGCTCAACCTATGATGACAAAGCCTGGCTGAGTCATCCGTTTCATCCGGGAAACAATGTGAACAATACCGGTGAATTGGCGTGAAGGGAGTCGGCCACCTTAAAGAATGCTGTTAGTCAATGTTTTAAATTTCTCACAGCCTTGCATTGCAGGGTAAAAAAAAATGTTATATTTTCGTACCACGAAAGTAAAAATTGCTCTCGTTTAGGTTCCTTGATGCGAGAACGCCTGTTTTAGATTTCTGAATGCCAAAATCTGGAGACTTAAGCGGTTTCCGTTATCAGGAACGCTATAAATCTTTTTACGGCAACATATTTTATATAATATGGACGGTTTTTTTATCATTGTAATTGTCTTCCTCCTACTCAACATAGTTTTGGGGCTGATTCGTGTGTGGCGTGGACCAACGGTTGCGGACCGCTTGCTTACCACCCAAATGTTCGGCACTACGGGAATGGCCATATTATTGGTCCTGACGGGCTATTCGAAAGAGCTTACTTTGCTCAATGTCGCCATTACCTTCAATGTACTTGCGATTTTATTAGTCATTTGTCTGGTTCAGGTCTGGAAAAACAAGAAAGGAGAAACCCCATGATGATAAAAGAAGTAATTACTGTTATTCTTTTGGTAGTAGGTTGTTTCTTTTTTTTGGCGGGAACACTGGGGGTGCTTCGTTTCCCGGATTTGTTTTCCCGCCTTCATGCCCTAACCAAAGCGGACAATTTGGGACTGGGCTTTATTGCTGCCGGAATGGCCCTGCATATCGCATCCCCCTGGGCAGCGTTAAAGATTTTCTTTATCTGGCTCTTCACTCTCCTGGCCAGTTCAACTTCCTGTTACCTGATCGCCCGTTTTCAGAAAGAACAGGGGCAATCCAAGAATAGAAAGGAGGGAGGATGAGTGTTTTGATTGACATCTCACTGTCCATCCTTACGGTTTACCTGGCCTTACAGTGCTTGCTTGCACCAAGGCTTGTCCAGACTGTCTTTCTTTTTTTTGCCTTTGGACTGGCTCTGGCGCTGGCATGGATCCGGCTGGGGGCTGTGGATGTGGCCATCACCGAGGCGGCTATTGCGTCCGGTTTTCTGGGAGTTTTGTTTCTTGATGCTTTAGGGAACTTTTCTCCCGGGGATTCTGAAAAACAGGAAAACCTTGAAGCTGTTCACAATTCTCTTTCCAGGAATGATACCAAATCTCCCTTGCTGCCCAGGCTGGTCCTTGTGTTAGGATTGGGGCTTTTTCTACTTATTGCATTGGAAGCTGTTTGGAAGATACCGGAGG
>CAYMXK010000119.1:0-11819 GCA_964393915.1 uncultured Prolixibacteraceae bacterium | reverse complement strand
TCAAAACCCGAAGAATGGCAGTCTGCCATTGAAGAACTGGCGGATCGTACTGAAAGCATTTCCTTTGCCAACCGCGAAAAAGCACACCTGAAATGGTGGTCTGATTTCTGGAACAGAAGCTGGATCTATGCAAAACAAGCCAGTGAGACAGCCACGCCGGATATGGAGAGTGATGCCACTGTAGTTACCCGTTCCTATATTCTCCAGCGTTTCATCGATGCTTCAGCAGGCCGGGGACAGTATCCCATAAAGTTTAACGGGTCAATATTTACGGTTCCTGCCAAAGGCACCGAAGGCGACGCCGATTACCGCAGATGGGGCCCGAGCTACTGGTGGCAGAACACAAGACTACCGTACCTGAGCATGTGCACCTCGGGCGATTTCGACCTATTGCAACCGCTTTTCCACATGTACGCAGGGCAGGTGTATGAACTCAGCAAATTCCGGACAAATAAATACTTTGGATTTGATGGTGTCTACTATCCTGAATGTATCACCTTCTGGGGATCGGTTTTTCTTCAGACATATGGCTGGACCCCCTATGAACTTCGCGATGACCCCTTGCAGGAGAGCGGATGGCATAAATGGGAATGGGTTGCCGGCCCTGAACTGGTTTTCATGATGCTTGACTATTACGACTACACACAGTATCAGGACTTTCTCAGGGATAAGATCATCCCCCTGGCCAACGATATCATGAAATTCTTTGATAACTACTATCCAACTAATGAATCGGGCAAACTGGTTATGTATCCTTCCATGGCTGCGGAAACGTGGTGGGACTGCACCAATCCGATGCCTGAACTTTCCGGATTGCATGCCATTACAAGAAGGTTGCTGAATCTCCCTGCCAGTCTAACCGGCGATCAGAACCTTCAGGCCTGGAACTCCTTTTTAGCAAAACTTCCTGAAATCCCCTTAAGGGAAACACCGTCTGGTCCGGCCCTCGCACCCGCAGAAAGATTTGAACAGAAGCATAATGTTGAGAATCCCGAGCTTTACGCCGTATTTCCTTTCAGGCTTTACGGAGTGGGGAATCCGGATATCGAACATGCAAAAAATGCACTTGAACACAGATGGGACAGAGGTAGCTTCGGCTGGAGGCAGGATGATATCTTTAAAGCCTACCTTGGATTAACTGACCAGGCGAGGGAATACCTGGTCGAACGATCGAATAACTACGATAAAAACGAACGGTTCCCGGCATTTTGGGGACCAAATTACGACTGGACGCCTGACCAGGATCACGGGGGTGTTCTGATGAAGACATTTCAGTCGATGCTGATGCAGGCAGATCCTTATTCTGAAAAGATATACCTGTTTCCGGCATGGCCAAAGGATTGGGACACCGATTTCAGGCTGCATGCACCTAACAACACCCTGGTTGAAGGAAAATTCAGGAACGGGAAGCTGGAATGGCTGAAGGTAACCCCTGAAAGCCGTGCCGAGGATGTGATTGTTATGATAGATTGACCATTAATTCAGATAGTTATGGGAACCAGACTGATTTTGGCTGCGATCTTTGCCTGGCTTGGATCTAACGGCCAGCCTGGCAGCAATGACACGCTTCGGACTATGCAATACTCAGGCAGACCGGAAGAAGCCGCCATTGAGTGGCAGGTTGACGTGAGAGCAAAACTTACAGGTTTGCTGAAAGTGACTGACCTGATCCAGGAAAGGGGAACCGTTGCCTTTAACCCGGTGAAAATTTCTTCAGAAGATAAAGGCAGTTATGTGATACAGGAGATAGAAATTAACTCTACGCACGGACGACGAATGCGTATTGTCCTTACCATGCCCCATCCTAATGAAGGCCCTCACGCGGCAGTGGTTTGCGTGCACGGGCATGGCGGGAAACTTTACAGTGTATATGAAAGTAATTCGATTTACAAGGGTTTTGCATCAGAACTGGCTGAAAGAGGTTTTGTTACAATTTCCTGTATGGTAAGCCAGCACAACATATTTGAACAAAACCGGACGCTGATGGGAGAGAGGCTGTGGGATCTGATGCGGTGTGTCGATTTCCTGGAAACGCTGCCTGCTGTCGACAAAAACCGGATAGGTTGTGCGGGATTGTCGTTGGGCGGTGAAATGACCATGTGGCTCGGTGCAATGGATACCAGGATCGCAGCTACGCTCAGCTCGGGCTTCCTCACCATAATGGATCAGATGGAACAAAATCACTGCATGTGCTGGAAATTTCCCGGATTGCGCCGGCTGGTCGATTTTGCCGATATTTATTCACTGATTGCCCCAAGGCCGCTGGTTTGCCAGAATGGATTGAAGGAACCATCCGATCAGTTTTATGTGCCCATGGCGCGCAATGCCTTCAGTGAGATACAGATAATATACGGTGACCTGGGGCGACCTGAGAACCTTGCTTTGGATGTACATAAAGGAGCGCACGAGATTGATCTGCCCGGACTTCTCTGTTTTTTTGAAAAACATTTACAATGAAGAAAGCAGGAATTCATCCAAACCAATGCCATTGGAGGACGACGATATCGGGTGTAATGTCCGGGTCGAAAATGGCCAGATAAACCGCTCCTGTCAGAAAATTTCGTAACAACGCTGAGTGAAAATCTGAAACAACCAATACTGGATAATTATGAAACTACGAATTACATTATTAATAGCCTTTATTTTTTGTCTTCTCACTCTGAATGTCAATTCACAACCATCCTTGATCGATTCCTACAATATGGTCTGGGATACGCAAAGCCTGAATTCCGGAGAGTCGATGCCCTGTGGCGGCGGCGATATCGGACTGAATGTCTGGGTCGAAAACGGCGATATCCTGTTTTATATGTCCCGCAGCGGTGCCTTCGATGAGAACAACCTCTTCCCGAAATTTGGAAGGGTTCGGTTAAAATTTTCACCTAATCCCCTCGATGGTGGAAAATTCCGTCAGGAGCTGAAGCTGAAGGAAGGACTGGTCGAAATTGAAGGAACCAAAGAGGGATTAAACACGGTTGTCAGGATTTGGGTGGATGTTTTCAGGCCGGTTGTGCATGTTGAAGCTGCCAGCACCAGGCCCGTGACCATGGAGGCCGTTTATGAGAGCTGGAGGATTAACGATCTTGAATGGACAAGCACTGCCCAGATGAATGCCAGCCGGGGATATGTCGGGGCGCCGGTAAAGGCTGTTGTTTACAGGGATTCTATCGGATTTGATGAAAACAGTGTCTGGTGGTATCACCGCAACCGGGATCACTCCTTATTCCACATCACCGTTAAACAGCAAGGTCTTGATCATGTGAAGGATCAATTGTGGAATCCCCTGAAGAACCTGACTTTCGGAGGACAGATGTCGGGCAGTAATTTAAAAAGCGCAGGTACTGTGCAGGGTAAATATGCCGACACTGAATTCAAGGGCTGGAAAATGGTAAGTATCAGGCCATCACGGAACCAGCATCTTCAGGTTTACCTGCATACCGATAACTCACCCGATGCAGATACCTGGAAAGCTGGACTGAACAAAATTATCAGCGAAGCGGGAGCGGCGCAAAAAACAGCATTTGCCAAAACCCAGGCCTGGTGGAAGGAATTCTGGGAAAGAAGTTATATAGTGGTAAACCATGCCAAGTCCGATCCATCTTCTGATGCATGGCAGGTGGGCAGGAATTACCAGCTCTTTCGCTATCAGCTGGGGTGCAATGCCTACGGCAAATATCCAACAAAGTTTAACGGAGGCTTGTTCACCTACGATCCGTCGTACGTCAACGAAAAGCTGCCGTTTACCCCCGATCACCGCAACTGGGGGGGAGGTACGCATACCGCCCAGAACCAGAGGCTGGTCTATTTTCCGATGTTCCGAAGCGGTGACTTTGATATGCTGGCACCGCAGCTCAATTTCTATTTGCAGGCTCTGGCGAATGCCGAACTAAGGACCGAAGTTTACTGGGGCCACAAGGGCGCCTCCTTTACGGAGCAGATCGAGCAGTTTGGCCTTCCGGTGGCTTTTGAATATGGCTGGAACCGCCCCGATTATTTTCCTAAGGGTGTGGAATACAATAACTGGCTCGAATACCAGTGGGATACCCAATTTGAATTCGGACTGATGATGCTAGACCTTGAAAGGTACACCGGGGCAGATATTACGAAATACATCCCATTCATTGAAAGTGGATTAACATTTTACAATGAACACTATCAGTACCAGGCCAAAATGAGAAGCAGGTCGGTTTTCGACGGCGATGGTCACCTGATCCTCTATCCGGGGACTGCCGTCGAAACCTATAAGATGGCTTATAATGCCACACCCACCATAGCAGCACTGAAAACAATACTGACCCGGTTGCTCGGATTACCAGGGAATTACCTCACACCCGAATCGCGGGCCAAATGGGAAGAAATGCTGAAAAGGATACCGCCCATTGCATTCAGGGAAAAGGAAGGCCATAAAACCATCTCTCCGGCCTGGACCTGGTCGCGCATCAACAACCAGGAGTTTCCGCAGCTCTATCCTGTGTATCCCTGGGGAATGTACGGCATTGGCTTACCTGACCTGGAGACCGCCGTTAATACATGGAAATACGGGGCCGACAGACCCAACCAGAAAAACCACATCAGCTGGCACCAGGATGCCATTTTCTGTGCCCGGCTGGGATTGACTGATGAGGCTGCCGCGATTACCGTAAAAAAACTCGGGGACTCTGGCCGCCGATTTCCAACCTTCTGGGGACCCGGGCACGACTGGGTTCCCGATCACAACTGGGGAGGCTCGGGAATGATTGGACTTCAGGAAATGCTGATGCAAACACCGGATGAACGGATTTTCCTGTTTCCTGCATGGCCAAAAGATTGGGATGTTGATTTCAGGCTGCATGCGCCGGTCAATACCATAGTGGAAGGCAGTTTGAAAGACGGCGTGGTCACCCGTTTGAAGGTAACACCGGATTCGAGGGCGAAAAATGTTGTAATATGCTACGATAACCATTAATGTAATAATGAGTCCACTATGATAAGTCAAAATTTTCATGTGCCACCAAGACACCAAGACACCAAGCTGCACAAAGTATTGTATATCAATTTATTAATCTTGGTGAATTCTTTGTGTCTTTGTGCCTTGGTGGCAGGAAATGGCTTTTCGAAGTAGACTCAGCAGCCTGTTTCACTGAACGATAATGGATAGTAACAATTCAAAAAAAACAATAAAACCAAAAAAGATGAAAAAATCAATTTTATTTACTACTCTGACATGTCTTATATGCATGTGCACGATTCATGGTTATAGCAATCAATCGTCCTATGACAGGGCAAAACTGCATCCTCTGACCTTCGACAGGCCAGCCGTTAATTTCTTTGAAGGGGCACTGCTGGGCAACGGCGGAATGGGCGTGGTGGTAACTACCCGGCCCGACGGCATTTTGATCCACTTCGGACATAACAACGTCTGGGATATCCGTATTGCTGAAAACAACAGGGAGGAAATCGGGACTTTTGCAGAAGTTTTTGCAAAGGTGAAGGCAATACCCGATACCTTAAAAATGCTGACCGACGATGAATGGTACCGTAAGTACAGCCTCATGTCACAGGAAAACTACCGGAAACCCTATCCGCGGCCATTTCCCTGTGGATCCCTCCTTTTGGGCTTCGACCGCAGGAATGCTGAACTTTTAGGGCATAAGCTTGATATCTCGAACGGCCTCTGCGAGGTGTACCTGCTGACCAGCGACAAGGAAGAGGTTACTCTTCAGTTGTTTACCGATATGCTGGAGGATAAGCTCTGGTTCAGGCTGGTCGGCAAGGACGGCCGGTTAAGCCGGAACATTTTCAGCAGGGCCAGGCTGATTCCTGATCCTGCAACTCCACCCGAATTTCCCAGATTTAAGGTGGAGGAAAACCTCGGCAAGGGATCAATCTCTTTCAGACAAACTCTTCCTTACCAGGAACCCGAAGAGTATGATATTGAAAAGGGGCACCCGAAGGACAAGGCATTTCGTTTATCTGCCTCATTCAGTTTGCCATTGAAAAAAACTACCAGGATAAACTGGAACGGCCTGGAACAGGAAATGTCGCCTCTTGAAGGGAGCTTTGCGTCTAATGAATATCTGACCGGATTCGTTTCTCTTTCAGAAGGCTTCAGTGCTGAATTGCCAGCCGAAAATCCAATGATGGAGGCACCCGGAAACGATGCCTGGCAAAAGGCATTTGCTGATGGTGAAACGATATGGAAAGAATTCTGGAATAAATCTGGAATCTTTCTGGATGATGAATTCATGGAGCAGATATGGTACCACAATCTCTATTTTTTTAACTGTGCCGTGAAAGATGGGGTAACCACTCCCGGATTATTTGCCAACTGGAGTTTCAGGAATATTGGTACGGCCTGGCATGGCGATTACCATATGAATTACAATACACAGCAGCCATTCTGGCTTCCTTTCTCGAGCAATCACCTCGACAAAAACCTGTCGTATGTATCGCTGATCGAATTTTTAATGGAGGTAAGTACCATCTGGGCCAAAGAGTATTATAAATTGCCCGGAGCCTATTTCCCGCACAGCGCCTATCCTGTGGAAATGACAATGAATCCTTACCCCGTGCCTACCTGGGGCTGGGAGGTTTGCGAAACACCCTGGGCTGTGCAAGGCTTATGGTGGCATTACCTCTATTCTGCCGATACCGGATTTCTGCGCGACAGGGCTTACGGGCCCATCAAGGCATCGGTTGAATTCCTGGTGGCCTATATGAAACGCCCCGAGGCAAGAGGCCCGCAGTGGGGCGATAACAAATACCACATATTCCCGACTGTGCCACCCGAACTGTACGGATTGCGCCCCGGATTTAAGTACAATTATGATTGTAATGCCGATCTTTCACTCACCAAATTCGTTTTTAAAGCGTTTATTGAGGCTGCAGAGATTCTTGGGAAAACTGCGGATGAAAAAGCACTGATTGGTGATATCAACGAAATTCTGGCAAATTTTCCCGATTATCCTACGGCTGTTTCACAGAAACACGGTGAGGTGCTCGTTTCGGTTCCGGATGAACATGCCGGGGTTGTATACAATGTTCCCCTCGCGTTGTTTACCGTGTTCCCCGGAGAAGATCATGGCCTGCATTCAGATGCCGAAACTTTTCAATTGCTCCGGAATACTTTTCTTAACCAGCAGAATGAAGGGGGCAACGACCTTGTTTTTATCAACCTGCAGGCTGCACGGCTTGGGATGCTCGATCTGGAGAGGTTTAAAAGGCATGTGAGATATAGTCTGATGCCCAACGGAACTGCCTCCGACAGGGTGATGCAGGTGCATGGGCGGTACAACGATCTGTCCGACTACGGATTTATGGACAAAATGGGGGTGTGGTTTGAAAATTTCGCCCTGCCGGCGGTGATCAATGAGTGCCTGATGCAAAGCTACAGCGGTACCATCCGTCTGTTTCCCAACTGGCCCACCGACAAGAACGCTGAATTCAGAAACCTTCGTGCTGCCGGGGCTTTCCTTGTCAGTGCCTCGATAAAGGACGGGAAATTCTCAGGGGTTGAGATTTTCAGTGAGGCAGGTATGCCGTTGAAGATTATCATGCCCTGGAAAGAGGCAACTATGGTGACCAACAGTGATGGAACCCGGCAGTTGTCGGGCGAACTGATTGAAATCAAGACCAATAAGGGAGAAAAGATTACTCTTAAACCTAAATTGTAACGACAGACAATATCGACGCTGTCCTCAACATTTCACGAATGTGATCGTAAGCAACTATATTGACGCAACAGTAGCTAAGCCCCATCCCTTAGAATCGGGACAAATAGAGGCAATAATAAATCAAAACAATAATTCAAATGGAATGAGCCATGTTCAAAAAACTCAAAACGGGATGAATATCCGCCATCCGCCAGCTGGCGGAGCGGACCAAACATGGCGAATTACATCCCTCTGTATCCAAGCAATGGCAAAATAAAATCAAAAACAATTATTCAAATGAAAAAACAGTATTATATCGCAGCACTCTTTTCCTTGCTTTGTACAGGATGCGGACCATCCCTGTTTCCTGACAAAGGTGGTCTGGTTACCAACAATACAGACTGGCCGGCATTTATGTCGAGACAGGATCCGGTTTGGGAAAAGCTGCCGGAGAATTTTGATGAGGGGGCATTTCTCGGCAACGGGCTGATGGGGGCAATGATCTACCGGCAGGCAGAAAACCTGGTGCGCTGGGAAATGGGCAGGTCGGATGTGACCGAACATCGCCGCGACAACCACAGGTTACCCATTGGTGGCCTTGTACTCGAAACTGCCGGAATTATACAGGGAGGAAATATCCGCCTTGATATCTGGAATGCTGAAGTGCGCGGGCAGATTGTAACCGACAAAGGTTCCATCAGTTTTCGCACCCTGATACATACCGAAAAAATGGCGATGATTCTCGATCTGGAAACCTCCGGGGAGGAGAGTGCAGCCGTTTTCAGATGGGATCCGGGACACGGGCAGGATCCCCGCAACCAGCGTCCCGGAAGGCCTGCCTTGTTTGACGATCCCCTGAATCCGCCGGCATTCACGGAGCAGGTCAGCGGAATGCCGGTTAGTATCCAGCCCAGGTATGCCGGAGGCGAGTTTGCCACTGCATGGAAGGAGGTTAACACAGAAAAAGGACGACGGATCTTCCTGAGCATTGCCGATTCATATCCAGGGAATACTGCCCGGAGCGAGGCGGCGAATACGGTCAATGAAACAGCGGATGCCGATTTCGGAAAGTTGGAATCCTCGCACCGCGAATGGTGGCACCAACTCTATCCGCAGAGTTTGATATCGGTACCCGATCCGAAGCTGGAAAGCTTTTACTGGATACAAATTTATAAACTGGGCTCTGCCTCGCGGCCCGACCGTGTGCCGGTCGACCTGCTCGGCCCATGGTACCGCGATACCGGCTGGCCGCGCATATGGTGGAACCTTAATATTCAGACTCTTTACCTGCCTGTTTATGCGGCGAACCAGCTTATGCTGGGTGAATCGTTTATCAGGCTCATTGATGGCAAGCGCGACAATTTTGTACGAAACGCAAAAGATATATGGGGCCTGGAGGATGCTGCCACCGTATCGCATACAACCTGTTACGAAGGCCTGCGGGGTGATGGTTCATCGGCGCCCGACCATTATATCAATCCCGGTGACTTCACATGGGCCCTGCACAACTATTATCTGCATTACCGCCATTCCATGGACCATTCGATGATTACCGATCACGAAAAACATGCCTTCTATCCGCTCCTGAAAGGAAGTGTAAACCTATACCTGCATCTGCTGAAGGAGGGTGAAGACGGAAAACTTCATCTTCCGGTACTTCATTCTCCCGAATATGGAGCCGACGAGGACAACAACTATAACCTTTCGCTGTTGCGCTGGGCTCTGCAAACGCTGATCGGTCTCAATGAACGTTACGGTCTCAACGATCCTTTATTGCCAAAATGGAATGAAACGCTTGTCAACCTCACTCCCTATCCGGTCGATGAAAATGGATTCCGCATTGGTTCTGGGGTATCCTATACAAAGTCGCACCGGCACTGGTCCCATCTGCTGATGGTGCATCCGTTGCAGATTATGGATTTTAATGACCCCGAAAGCAGGGAACTTACCATCAGGTCGATCAGGCACTGGCTTACAGTAGACGAAGGAAGGCAGGTTTACGGGTGGTCGAGAGCTGCTGCTGCATCGCTCTATGCAGTGCTTGGAGAGGGCGACAACGCCATCGCCCAGATACATGGGCACATGGCCGATAAGCGGTTTGTAAGGCCGAATACCATGTATATCGAAGGATCTCCGGTAATAGAATGCTCCATCATACTGGGCCGCTCTCTTCAGGATATGCTCCTTCAGAGCCACAACAACCTGATCAGGGTATTCCCGGCAGTGCCTTCCGCCTGGGATGAGGCTGTTTTTCATGATTTACTCGCCGAAGGGGCTTTTCTTGTGAGTGCCGCCCGGAAAAGCGGAGTCACGCAATGGGTGCGCGTCAAAAGCCTGGCAGGTGAGCCGTGCCGTATCAATCCGGGACTGGCCGGTGAGGTGAAAGCAACGGTGCCTCTGAAGAACCAGGGCAATGGTATTTATGAACTGGATTTGCCATCAGGAGGTGAAGCATTACTTTATACAGGCAGTGAACCACCTGTACCTGTTGTTGGGCCTGTTGCTGCCGATCCGGCTCAGGCAAATTTCTGGGGTGTAAAATGAACTTAATGGCACAGAGACTGAATCTGACAAAGAATAATTAACTATTATTACACCAAATTTTAAACCATGAGATGTGCCTGTAAGTGCCTTGGGATCATTTTCGTGACAACTTTTTTTTCCTGTTCCCGTCAATTTGACCAGCCGAAAGAGATCAATCCGTCACTGATGTTGTGGTACGACCAACCCGCTGCCGGATGGACCGATGCGCTGGCACTGGGGAACGGACGGATTGGCGCCATGGTATACGGCCAAACCGAAAACGAAACCATTCAGTTTAACGAAGAGACTTTGTGGAGCGGCCAGCCGCAGGACTATTCCAACCCTGGCGCTCACAACTATCTGGAAGAACTGCGCCAACTGCTTTGGGAAGGTAAACAGGCCGAAGCACATGAGCTGGGGAACCGGCATTTCATGTCAAAGCCGTTTGGACAGCTGAGTTACCTGCCATTTGGGAACGTATTACTCAATTTTCCCGGTCATAAAGAGGCTACCTCCTACCAGCGGAACCTCGATTTGGAAAATGCCGTTTCGTCGGTTTTTTATGAAGTTGACGGAGTGAAGTTCAAACGGGAGGTTTTCGCATCTGCGCCAGACCAGGCACTCGTTATCCGGCTTGAGGCCTCTGAAAACGGTGCGCTTAATTTTACTGCCCGGCTGGATTCACCCCATTCAGAATATGAAGTTTCGGTGGACGGGAACCAAATCATACTAAAGGGAAAACCCAACAATTACCATCTGGAGCTGGGCCGCGACGGGTCACCATATCCAGAAAGCAAACTCACCTTTGAAGCACGGTTGTGCATAGAACATGAAGGTGGTGGACTGGTTCACTATGGCGATTCCATTGTTGTGGTGAAAGCACGAAAGGTCTCGCTGTTTCTGGTGGCAGCAACCAGCTTTGTAAACTATGACGATATCAGTGGCAATCCGGAAGAACGCTGCATGGAATACCTGGCCAACCTGGAGGGGAAATCCTACAAAACCCTGAAAGAAAATCACATTTCTGATTATCAGAAATTATTCAACCGGGTGTCGCTTGATTTAGGGAGCACAGAAATTTCCAAACGTCCAACCAACGAGCGCCTGACTTCATTTGTCGAAGATGAAGATCCCAGCATGGTGTCGCTGCTGTTTCAATTCGGCAGATATTTGCTTATCTCTTCTTCGAGGCCCGGAACCCAGCCTGCCAATCTGCAGGGAATCTGGAACCACAGGCTGGCGCCGCCATGGGACAGCAAATACACCATCAACATCAATACTGAGATGAACTACTGGCCGGCAGAAATGACAAACCTCTCCGAATGTGCCGAGCCGCTGTTTTCGATGGTGGAAGATTTGTCGAAAACCGGGCAGAATGTGGCCAAAGAACATTACAATCTCGAAGGCTGGGTTACCCACCACAACACCGATTTGTGGCGGGGTGCAGCACCTATTAATAATGCCAACCACGGCATCTGGCCAACCGGTGGCGCCTGGCTGAGCCAGCATTTGTGGTGGCATTACCAGTACTCGGGCGACAAAGCATTTCTTAAAAACCGCGCCTATCCGGTTTTAAAAGAGGCTTCGCGATTTTTTGCCGGTTACCTTATCCCATGGCCCAAAAACCCGGAATGGCTGGTAAGCGGGCCCAGCAATAGTCCGGAGCTG
>CAYMXK010000118.1:0-12065 GCA_964393915.1 uncultured Prolixibacteraceae bacterium | reverse complement strand
ACCCGTGATTATGAAACCCAGTTACACCGGTACTATAATCGCAATGTATATTGGAAGGATCAGGCTGGAAAGCGAATTCACAATGATTACAAATAAACTTTCATGGTGTGAATAATGTAATTTCTTTCAGAGATTCTGTAACAATTTTTGGTTCGCTGCGGCTTAACTTAGATATCTTAAAAGTCACCTATAAAAAATGAAAAAACAAAATGACGAGTTGAATCAGTCTGATAATCAGACCGACAACAAAGAGGAGAATAGTCTTCCGGGATATCCGGTTTATCCTGAAAACGAAGATATTTACGAGAAATTTCTGGAAGAAAAAGAGATTAATCCGGAAGATCCTTCTAAAACGAAAGATCCAAACAGTACCAATAAAATAAGAAAGAATGATCTGGATGATGATCAGAGTGAAGAAGACCTCGATATTCCCGGATCAGAGTTGGATGACCATCAGGAAGATATTGGAAGTGAAGATGAAGAGAACAATTATTACAGTTTAGGAGGTGACGACCATAATGATTTGGAAGAGAATCAGGGAGAAAATAGCGTATAAAAAATATGAAAACGAAAATGGTTGCAGGAAACTTCCCGGTAGTTTGCGTGGGCGGTTCTGCCGGCGGACTTGATGCGTATATCAGGCTCCTTCAGAATTTACCGGCAGATATGGGTGTTGCCATTGTCATTGTTAACCACCTGAGATTGGTAGCCACCCTGCTTCACGAAATTCTTCCAAAATATACGGAAATGCCGGTTAAATTGATAACGGAAAAGTTGGACATCAAACCCAATCATGTTTTCGTTATTCCTGAAAAACGGGATTTGCATATTCTAAATGGGGAGTTTCGACTAAAACCGATATCAAAACCCAGGGGATGGCCCGATGTGATTACCGTTTTTATGCGCTCAATGGCAAATAACTGGGATGGCAAACTTATCGCTGTAATTGTATCCGGATATGATGGAGATGGCTCAGCAGCGTTAAGTAACATAAAAGAAGTTGGGGGAATTACCATCGCGCAGAAACCAGATACAGCAGGGCAGCCGGATATGCCGGAAAGTGCAATAGATAGTGGATATATCGATTTTATTCTTTCACCTGAGCAGATTGCTCGTAAAATTATACGAATTGCACACGCAGAACCAAAGGAATGATGTAAATCTTCTCCAAAATTCTGTAAGAATCGTAGTGATAAAGTTGCTTAATTTAGTAACTGAAATATTTGTACAAGCAACTTCTACAGGAATAAATGTAACATGGAAAATAAAAATATCACAAGACGAATAACCGTTGAAAATCAATCACCTGAGAAACTTCCAACGGAAAATAAACCTATAACTGAAGGTCAAAACCCGGATAAGCATCTGTCTTTCGAGCAGATGGAGAAGGATTTGAATTCAAAGATTCTGAAAATTACCATGAGGATTAAGGATCATTATCCGGAGTTATCTCAATACCTGGAAGAAATGCCGGAGACTGTACCATCAGAAAATGATCCGGAAATAACTCTTAATCAACTAAGGTCTTATTACGAATCACTGAATTCGATCCTGAATAAATACAAGGTGGATTATCCAAAAATTGAAGAGTAATCATTTATGATTTGTTCACGCACTTTATGAGATAGTGCTTAGTGCTATTTCCTGGGGCTTTTCGTCTTCGTGACAGTTGTTTTCAATCCCGAAGCGAGAGCCTTGACAACATAATTAAACAGAAATTTTTCCGGATCTCTTTCATAATCAATAATTCCCCGCCTCACTTCCTGCCCCGGCATTGGGTTCGATTCCATCACTATTATATTGGCAATCACCGATTTTACCTGTTCTATAATCGAGTTCGTTTCGCCTGTTTGTTTATTTATAATTGCTAAACCCAATCCCTGGTAAAGAAGTTTCAAACTGCCGGTTGCTTTCGTATTGTTTGCAGAAATGCTAAAATCCATTGAATTTATTTTCCCTGAAGTGATGGTTATGAAAGCGTGACTCTCCAGTATGGGATTCAGGCCGGAAGCTTCCATACCCGATAGAGTGCCATTCACTGCAAAGGTGTTCCGGCTGTCGAAAATCCTGGATTTTAATAAAATGTCAACTCTGCCTTTGCCCATCAACAAAGCATTCATTTTCATCTCCAGATAAGCTTCTTGCGTTTTATAAATTGTGTCGTTGGTAATTTTGTAAATTGTCGCATCAATTTCGTCCAAACTCACACTTCCCATTTCAATTGCCTTTTCAGCATGTTCTGAATAAACAATTCTTCCGCTTAAAATGCCTATAGAATCAATGTTCAATATACCGGGATAATTGTACATTAATTCCTGAAATGTGGGTCTTTCAATATGATGGAAATGTTTACGTTTATCGCGAAATACATTCAACCTCAAATCCCCTATTTCGATAAATGAACTTGTCAGATTTCCCGATTTAACGTAGTCTGCGGCATTAAAATCGTGAAAGGATATCTGGCTGAATCTGCCATCAATACGATCAGTTTCAAATTGGTGGCGGGCGGTGAATTCATATTCACTGTAATTTGGCTGAATTGCAATACTGTCAGCAATTAGTGCATTTAAATTGGCAGAATAGTTTATGCCAACAACCAAAAACGTATACAGGCTGTCGCGGGTTACCGTTTTGAATTCCGGCGCATCGAAATCAAATTGACCAATAATATTTGGCGATAATGTGTCCTGCTTCTCCACATTGATATCATATACTTTTAAAACGCCATCTTTTAGGGAATAAGTCTGTGCCGTTGTTGCGCTTTTTACATCAACAACCAATCTGTCAAAAAACAGGTTTTGAATCCTGATGTTTAATGGTGATAGCTTCGCCGGCCCGGTTTCCTCCGGAAATGCAAACTTTCCATTGATACGGCTGTTGAAAACATCAACTTCCCTGATGTCGATGTCTTTTCGAAATAAAGCTTTAATGAGATGAATTCCTTTGAATTTAACAGATTCAATTTCTCCGGTTAAACCGGATTGTCCATCATATTCCTGTTTCGATTGAAGAGTTATTTGTTCAAGTTCAACACCTGAACGAAGAATTGAAACATTAACCTTTTCAATTTTCAACTGGTAATCACCGGGAATTTCACTTAGCGAAGCCTGAATTTTTTTCCCAATCCATGGTTCAACAACAACAGTCGTTAAAAGTATTATAAACAGCACAAAAGCTGTAATCCCCAATATCCACAGAATTATTTTCTTTTTCATTTCAAGTTGAGCCAAAGTTGGCACAATTTATTCCCCGAATGTTACATAATTTCGTTATAAATTTACATCATTCACACAAGTAAATCATACCTGTTCATCTTTTTACCTGATCTTAAGCTCTTTGCACTCTGCAAATAGAAGAATCTCCGGGCATCGGGAATATTATTTATCATATTTCCAGCAAAATGTGGTAATGATGCAAATTTTAACACAAGTTGTGTAATACATGTCAATTTTAATCTCGATAACTTTATTGGTTTCAATATTAACAATTATAAAAGAAAACTATTATGGCAGAAATTAAAATTGAACAGAAAAAACAAATTTGGCCATGGATTTTGGCTGGTCTTGTCATAGCTGCAGTGCTCTTATATTTCCTGGCATTTCGTGATAATGACAAAAACAAACAGGTGGTAAGTGAATCAGATTACATCACTAATACCAACGAATCTACCCAACCAGGGGTAAAGGAAAATAACGTCACAGTTGCGGCTTATGTAAACTTTGTAGAAAGCAATAAGGTAAAGTTGAGTCTGGACCATGCATATACAAATGAGGCGCTATTAAAACTAATTGAGGCTACAAATGCCAAAGCCAGGGAGGTTGGATATGAAGTTCAGGCAGATTTGGAAAAGGCAAAGGAACATGCAGAAATGATTACGAAAGATCCTTTTGAAACAACACATGCGGATGCCATAAGAAAGGCGACTGATATGTTAACCAATGTTATGCAAAACATCCAGAAGGCAAAATATCCGGGTTTAACAGTTGAAGTCGATGAGTTAAGAAATGCATCAGCATCAATAAAACCGGGAGTACTAACGCTTGAGCAAAGAGATGCAGTAAAGAATTACTTTGCTAAAGCTTCTGACCTGCTTCAAAAAATGAATTGATTAATCTTTAAAAATTAAAATAATGACAGATACAAATAAAAATCTTTATAACCTGGATGAACTATCTGGTTATAAAGTGGCCGAAAATTACAATGATGTAAGGGGCTGGGATGTAAAAGATGCAAATAACCGTACCATTGGAAAAGTGGATCATTTGCTTGTAAATAAAATTGCTGAACGCGTAGTTTACCTGGATGTTGAGGTGGATGAATCGTTGATAGAGGATGGGCATGACACCTATCAATCCAAGGTAAGCGATGGGGTGCATCAGTTTTTAAACAAGGATGGAGAAAATCACCTTATAATTCCTATTGGAATGGCAAATATAGATGAGGAAAATAAAGTGGTGAGTACCAACCAGATTGATAGCGCTACCTTTGCAAAAACCAAACGGTTCAAAAGAGGAGATGATATTGATTTTGGCTACGAATTAGATGTAGTTCGCCATTACAAAGGAGATAACACAATTCACAGTTCGAATGCTGCTGAAGGATTTTATCAACGCGAAGAGTTCAAAAATCCATTTGATAAGAAAGTTAATAAACTTTGAATTACAGGCTGTCGGGGTTACCGTTTTGAGTTCCGGCTCAACACGAAAGCCTCGTCGGCCCGGATTTCTTGGAAATGTAATTTCTCCATTGATCCGACTGTTGAAAATAAACTACCCTTATGCCAAATGTGTGAATCATGTAACTTTTCTCAAAATTTATGTAACACCTTTCATCGCCCATCTGAATAATTTTAGTGCTGAAAATTTTCAGAATATAATTTAAAATAATTCTAAATGGAAGGCAAAAAAGAACTACTTACCGTTTTAAATTCACTATTGTCCGATGAACTTACTGTTATCAACCAGTACATCGAACAATCTGAAATGTGTGCTAACTGGGGTTACAGCAAACTTCACAAAGCCATACGGAAACAGGCGATTGATAAAATGAATCGTGCTGAGTGGTTGATTGAGCGAATACTTAACGATGCAATTAAACATGCCCGACAAGTTGGTGATCATGGCACTGTTGACCTTTTAACCAAAATTCTGAAAGAAGAGGATGGCCATATCGAGTGGGCTGAAATCCAAAATGCACAGATTGAGCAATTTCCTGCTCAATCAAATTGATTATTATTCAAGATTAGCAAAAATGGAAACGGAAGCAAAGAAAAGGCTGAAGGCCAGCAAGAAATGAAAACAGTTATAACAGAATTTGGATTACTCTTTAAAAGATAAGTTATGTATAAATTGAAATTAGCTGTAACAGTAATCTTATTAGGATTTCCTGGGCTGCAGTATTCATTTACCGCGCAATCACAAAATGTATCGAAAAATCAAGCAAATAATGACATCAAAAAACAAAACAACATGAAAACATTTAACAAATTTGAATTTAAGGCGCTACCTTATTCTTATGATGCTCTTGAACCTTTCATTGATAAGCTTACGCTGGAAATCCATCATGGCAAACACCATAAAGCCTATTATGACAATTTCATAACTGCTATTGAGGGCACAGAAATGGAATCGATGAATATAAAAGACATATTCGGGAATATGAGCAACTTTCCTGTGGCAGTCAGAAACAACGGTGGCGGATATTTCAACCACACCTTTTATTGGGAAGGCATGGAAGCTTCCGGAGGCGATATGCCAACCGGAAAATTATCAGAAGCCATTACAAAATCGTTTTCCTCCTTTGATGAGTTTAAAAAGCAATTTTCTGATGCCGGAAAAACCAGGTTTGGTAGTGGATGGGCATGGCTGAGTCTGGATGAGAACGGCAAACTCTTTATCAGCTCAACACCCAATCAGGATAACCCATTGATGGATCTGGTTGAGAAGAGGGGAACTCCTCTGCTTGTAATGGATGTTTGGGAACATGCTTATTATTTGAAATATCAGAACAAACGACCAGACTATATTGATGCATTCTGGAATGTCGTAAACTGGGCAGAAGTAGCCAAAAGATATGAAACCGCTTTAAACGAACTATAGTGTTCGAACCATGACTGGCATAAACGATGATCAGGAATCTGCAAAGGTTGGTAACCGCCGCGTTCACATGGCGAATGAACGAACATTTAAGTCAAGTCTGACCATCGTTCAAATGAACGATACCCATGCTTATTTTGATGTCCATCAGGAGTTGTTCTGGCAGGGTGATCATGCGGTATACCGCCAGGCTGGCGGATATGCCCGCATTGCAACCATTGTAAAACAAATCCGGGCTGAAAGTCAGGGGAACTGTCTTTTTTGCGATTGTGGCGATACTTTGCATGGTACTTATCCTGCTTTTGTAACACAAGGACAAGCTGTTATCCCCATACTAAATTCATTGGGACTTGATGCCATGACAGGCCATTGGGAATTTGCCTATGGCCCGGAAGTACTTAACCAGCAGATTGCTGAGCTAAATTATCCGATGCTGGCGAATAATGTATTTGACAAAGCGACAAAGAAGCCGGTTTTTCAGTCGCATATCATAAAAGAGACAGGCGGTTTGCGTATCGGAATTATTGGGATAGCCTCAGTTATTGTGGACAAAACCATGCCGCCATCCTTCAGCGAAGGCATATACTTTACATGGGGTAAGGATGAACTTCCACCCCTTATTGATTTGCTGCACAATAAAGAAGATGTTGACTTGATTGTTCTGCTTTCACATTTGGGCTTCACTCAGGATATGAAGCTTTTATCTGAAGTCGCAGGTATAGATGTTTGTCTCAGCGGACATACCCATAACCGGCTTTACGAACCGGTTCTCAATGGAAAAACAATTGTTATACAATCAGGCTGTCATGGTTCTTTTCTGGGTCGCTTAGACCTGGAGGTGGAAGGTGGACAAGTCGTTGATTACCGGCATCAGTTGATCGAGGTTGAAGCAACAATACAACCAGATCCAATAGTAGATGACCTTGTAAAGCAGGCACTTGCACCTTACAAAAATGAACTCGGAGAGGTGGTGGGTGAAACTACCACAGCGCTCAACCGGGGAACAAACCTGGAGACTACTATGGACAACTTTCTTCTTCAGGCTCTGCTTGAAAGCACCGGTGACCAACTGGCATTTTCGAATGGCTGGCGATATGGCGCACCAATTGCTCCGGGACCGGTAACTTTGAATGACCTTTACAACATTATTCCCATGAATCCACCTGTCTCAACAGTTGAGATAACGGGAGCAGAACTTATGGAAATGTTGGAGGAGAACCTTGAAAAGACTTTTTCGAGCGACCCTTATCAACATATGGGAGGATATGTCAAACGCTGTCTCGGCCTTAATGTCTACTTTAAAATTGAGAACCCCTCCGGCCTCCGGATTCAAAAACTATTTGTTGGCAATGAAGAGATTCAGGCTGACAAATATTACTCAGCAACATTCGTCACAATGCAGGGTGTGCCACCAAAATACGGACGAAATCGTAAAGACCAGTCAAAACGGACCATAGATGTTTTGAGAGAATACCTGGCTAAGCATCTGCCTGTTAACGCAGAACTTAGGGGAACCTTTGTTGCGGTATAACGAGATATTAAATGAGTTGTGTTTTAAATTATTCGCTTATTAAACAACTCAGAGTAAGATTTTTTCATGATTATAATTTATAACAAAAAAAAGTTTTATGAAAACAATAACAAAGGCACTCATTGACCATCATGATGAGATGCGAAAATTGGTCAAAGAAATAAAAACAGATCCATCAAGATTTTATCTTCTGAAGAAACATCTTGACGTCCATCACGATTTGGAAGAAGATTTGTTGTTGAGCAAATTAAATAGCAAAAAAGAAATTAAAGAGGAATCACTCGAATCCCAGGAGGAACATTTTGTCCTGAATATTTTACTATTGGATTTGAAAGATTTCCCGAAAGACAATTATAGATGGATGGTGAAGTTTAAAATTTTCGAAGAAATTTTCGATCACCATTTGAGCGAAGAGGAGGACGATTTGTTTCCTGAAGCCGAAAAAATTTTAACAAAAGAAGAACAAACCGCATCAGGCGCCCAATTCATGGATTTAAAAGAACGGCGTTTATTATATGCTTTGGAAACAAAAACTGTGAAAAGTACGAAGTGAAAAGGGTAATAATCGCGTTGCAACCAGACACGTACGGCTATCAGAACTACCCCAGGAGACGGGGCGTATAATTGATTCTTGAAGAGTAATTTAAATGATTAAAAATTAAAAAAATGGATACAAGTATGAATGTATTAATCGTCCTGACATCGCATAGCGATTTAGGCAATACCGGTGAAAAAACCGGTTTCTGGATTGAGGAATTGGTCGCACCTTATTATGTGCTGGCTGATGCAGGCGCCGAATTAACCATAGCCTCTCCAAAAGGAGGCCAACCCCCGGTTGACCCTAAAAGTGAAGCACCTGAAGCGCAGACCGCTGCCACCAAAAGATTTTTTGGTGATTTTGATCTAATTGATAAAGTGGCTCATACCGTAAAACTCAGTGAAGTGAATGAGGCGGATTATGACGCGGTTTTTTATCCCGGAGGCCATGGTCCGTTATGGGATTTAGCAACCGATGAACAGTCAATTGCACTAATCGAAAACTTTTATAAAAACAATAAACCGGTGGCTTTTGTATGTCACGCACCTGCAGCATTGGCCAATGTGAAAGCGCCAAATGGTGAACCATTAGTAAAAGGTAAAGAAGTTACAGGATTTTCGAATTCGGAAGAAGAGGCCGTAAAATTAACAGAGATAGTTCCCTTTTTGCTGGAAGACGAAATGAAAAAATTGGGTGGCCATTACAGCAGCGGCCCAGATTGGGGGGTTTATGTGAAAAAAGACGGCTTGCTGATAACCGGGCAGAATCCTGCATCTTCTGAAGCAGCAGCTAAAGCTTTGCTGGAAGAATTAAGGAATACATAAATTTGGGGAACTATAAAAATTTAAATTCAGAAAAGATGAATAAAGTAATCCTTCTAAATAAAAGACCAGTTGGAAAACCGGTATTGAGTGATTTTAAATTTACCAATGAGTCGATTCCATCGCCTTTGGAAGGCGAAATTTTACTGAAGACTTTATACGTTTCGGTCGATCCGTATTTGCGCGGCCGCATGAATGATTCCAAATCCTATATACCTTCTTTCGAAGTAAACAAACCTATACAATCGGTTATCATTTCTGAAATTATGATTTCGAATCATACCGGATTTATAGTGGGTGATTCCGTAATCGGTAATTTAGAATGGAAAGAATACCAAATCTCTAACGGCAATGGTCTGAATAAGTTGAATGCCAAAGCTTCTGAATTAACTCCATTTTTAGGAATCCTCGGAATGACAGGTTTGACCGCGTACCTGGGGCTGACTGAAATTGGTTGTCCGAAGCCAGGTGAAACATTGGTCGTTTCAGGAGCAGCCGGCGCTGTGGGAAGTGTTGTCGGACAAATCGGCAGGATTATGGGATGCAAAGTAGTGGGAATTGCCGGTTCGGATGAAAAGACACAAATGCTTCGGTCAAAATTTAAATTCGATCAGGCAATTAATTACAAAACCACTCCTGACATGCAAAAAGCAATCCGGGAGGTTTGCCCCAATGGTGTCGACATCTATTTCGACAATGTAGGTGGCAAGATTTCGGATGCCGTTTTGGCGAACATCAATAAATATGCGCGTATAGTAGTTTGCGGTGCCATATCGCTTTACAATTCAACGCAAATGCCGGTTGGACCACGTTTACAGCCAATTATTTTAGTAAATAGCGCTACAATGCGGGGATTTATTATTTCTGATTTTTCCGGGAAATTTCCGGAAGCAATTCAGATGTTAGCCCGTTGGCTAAAAGAAGGGAAACTCACTTATGCAGAAACAATTGTTGAAGGATTTGATCGCCTTCCCCAAGCATTTATTGATTTGTTTGAAGGCAAAAATGAAGGTAAAATGATCGTTAAAATATGACAATGAAAAAATCAGAAGAACAACTAAAACATGACATGACCCGGGCAGAATACATTGAAGTAGAACCCAATGTCCGTCTACATGTTACTGATGCCGGCGAAGGCAGGCCCATAGTGCTGCTTCCCGGTTGGCCACTGAGCGATGAAATGTACGAATATCAGTACAACGACCTGATAAACAATAATTTTCGTGTTATTGGAATAACCTTGCGGGGATTTGGCAAATCAGATAAGCCATACGGAAAGTATAATTACGATGTACATGTCGCAGATATCCGGAAGGTTATAACCCTGCTAAAAATCAAGGATGCCGTTTTGGGTGGTTTCTCCATGGGCGGTGCAATTGCAATCAGGTTTGCAGCAACTGATGAGAAAGCTGTTATTTCGAAACTTGCTCTCTTCGGGGCCGCCGCACCAATTTGGACAAAACGGGATGATTTTCCTTATAATATCCCCAAAAGTGATGTTGATGATTTAATTGACTTGAACCATAAAGACCGGCCTCAACTGTTGGCCAATTTCGGAAAGATATTTTCAGCCACCGAAACTGCGCTCAACGAAGGCATTGCCAGTTGGTTAAACGGAATTAATATAAGTGCCTCATCCTATGCAATGGCTCAGTGTTTAATTGCCTTGCGCGATACTGACCTGAGAGCTGATTTGGCTAAAATTGAAATTCCAACATTAATCATGCACGGCAGAAAGGACAAGATATGTTCATTTGGCCTGGCTGAACAAATGAAAGCCGGAATTGCAAATTCGCAACTCATTGCTTTCGAAAACAGCGGTCACAGTCTATTCCTGGAAGAAACCGGGAAGTTTAATGCTGAGTTGATGAAATTTGCGAAAGATTAGCTGTCCTTTTACAAACGCAGGCAAAGAATTGGTGCAAACATTTTAAAATAAAATCACTAAAATCCTTGCACCATGAAAGCCATGGTACGGGCATATAAATTATGCCGGTACCTTTCTGAATTCTTCACGATTCCAGAAACGATGCCTGGCAATACACCCGATAAATTTATCAGCATTGCCATCGGTAATCACTCCTGCCTCTTCCATATTCAGGTCATTTAATTCAATCTCCTTTACATATGTTTCTTTCAAAAAGGCAGCACTATCCGCTCCTGTTGCGATGGCTTTACAATGCTTATAAGCTTCATTTACAAAATGTATTGAATTGGGCTCGGTCATAAGGGCTGCTATACTTTTTTTACCATCAGGTATATAAACGGCATCATACAATACTGAAGCATCGGTCAGAAAACTTCCATCCACATCCAGTTGATTGCCGTTTTCGGTGGTAATGGCACCTTGTTTCAACGAAATTAATTTTACCGTGGCCCCATTTTCCATTAAAGCTTTCTTCATTTTTTTCAACGAATCATCTTTTACCCCATTAGCAACCAGGAATGCCACTTTTCTGGTTTTAATACTGTTTTTAATGGTGCCTTCCATGCTTAGCGCAGCTGATTTATCCACAGCTGGCTTTACAAATACGGGTTCATTATCAGTCTCATTTGCATCAGCCGAAACTCCATGATTCATGGGTTTTTCAGGTCCTTCCGGCACTGGTAACCCCAATCCGTCGGCTACTTTTGCAGTTAATTTTTTATCTACCTGCGTCAGCAATCCAAGCATCCTTTCCCTTATGTACACTTTTTCAACTTTGCCCAATTCAAAAGTAAATGCATCTATCAGGTGTTTCTGTTCAGGTTTTGACTGGCTGTTAAAGAACATAGTGGCCTGACTAAAGTGATCATGAAAGCTCTTGCTTCTGTTTCTGATTTTTACGGCATCTATTCTTTCGGCATGACTTACAAAGCCACCTTCTGCCTCCTTTGCCTGCATGGGTGAGCCAGCTGAAATACTGTTGGGATGGTAACTTGTTTTAGCGGCGTTTATAGTCTGCCTCATGTGCCCGTCGCGCTGATTATTGTGTAAAGGTGCCAGGGGACGGTTTATGGGAATTTCGTGAAAATTCGGACCTCCAAGTCGTGAGAGTTGTGTATCGGTATAAGAAAATAATCTGCCCTGTAATAAAGGG
>CAYMXK010000117.1:10005-12115 GCA_964393915.1 uncultured Prolixibacteraceae bacterium | reverse complement strand
TCCGAAGGTGGTGCTTTTGGTATCGGTATTTCCTCCTTCCTTAAGTACGGCCTGGAGCGTGTATAAATTGGGTTCAAATTCATCCCACAGTGCTGGTTTATCTCCAAGGGGATAATCCAGGCGCAGAACATTATCTTTTCCATCAAGCGTAAACTCTTTTTGCAATTTTGCCGGCGTTGTTGCTCCTGATGCGGAAAGTTCCAGCTTTACTTTGGTGGCCATTCCTTCCGGATTTGAAACATCGAGCCTCACCACTGCCTTTTTCTGTGCAACATCAGGATAAACCCGGATACTGCGGATGTGTACCAGGGGGCGGGATTCGAGATAAAGTTTCCCGACAATTCCGTTCCAGTTCGACTGGGTATGATCTGAGATACTGTGCGCATTAATGCCCGGATCTATTTCTTTGGTACGGTTATCAACACACAGCGTGATTGTGTTTTTGCCAGGCTTCAGGTATTGGGTAACCTCAAAAATGTGGGGAGTACCCAAAGAATTTCTCATTCCGGCCTCTGTTCCGTTCACCCACAGTTTGCTTTCCCAGTGGCACCGTTCAAGGAAGAGTTCGATATGCCGGCCGTCCCAGTCGTTGGGAATTTCTATCTCCCTCTGGTACCAGGCTGCACCAACGTAATGCTTTACGGGCTGCAGCCAGAAAGGTACCTTGAAGTTTCCGGGTTCCCTGAATTTCGCATACTTCGGATGGTGATAGAACGAACTGTCGACCACCTGGCCGGTCCATTTGGTGTGGATATCCACTTCGTTCCCTTTTCCATTGGTGGTCATCGACCCCGGCAGGTTCACCACTTCGGGAAGCTCCCGGCTGAACCACCCTTCCGTGATTCCCGTGTCCTGCGGATCGGAAGCAAACCTCCATTCTCCGGAAAGGTCAATGTTCGTAACGGGTTCATTGCTGCATGACCAGGCAGTCATCAGTGAACATGCAATTAACAGGTAAATTAATCGTTTCATAATGCTTGTTTGTTGAATTTGATCGGTTCCATAAACCAAATGTTTTACAGTCCAAATATATGGTGGAAATCTAATTGGGAAAATGCAGGATAGAATGAATACATGGATTATCTTATCATTTTACAAAGATTTGGGCCCAGGCCTCTCCGGAAAGTATAATACATGCCAATGGTAATTTTCTGAATAGAATTCCCTATTTTTGAGGTGATAACCATTTAACATATCAGGCTATGCTGAATTTAGGATTTGTGAGTGCCATTCTGGCCGATAACAGCTTTGAAGAAGTAATATCCTTTGCCTCTGAAAACCGCTTTTCATGCGTGGAAATAATGTGCTGGCCGGTTGGCCGGGCCGAGCGCCGTTATGCCGGGGTTACCCATATCGATGTGGATACCCTTGATGATTCGAGGATTCGGGAAATCAAAGCAATACTACTTACAAAAAAGGTATATATATCCGGATTGGGTTACTATCCCAACCCCCTCGATCCTGATGTGCAGAAAGCTGAAACTTATATTGAGCATATCCAAAAGATTATCAGGGCAGCAGCAAAACTTGACATTGGCGTGGTAAACACCTTCATTGGGCGCGACCAAACGAAGAATACCGCCGATAACCTGAAAATTTTTGCTGAACGATGGCCGGCCATTATACAAACAGCGGAGGAAAACAACATCCGGATAGGTATTGAGAATTGCCCCATGCTCTTCACCAACGACGAATGGCCCGGGGGAAAGAACCTTGCCACCACCCCTGCCATCTGGGACCGCATGTTTGAGTTGATCCCGTCACCGGCGCTCGGTCTTAATTACGATCCTTCGCACCTGGTGTGGCAGATGATGGATCCCATACAGCCCATATACGATTACCGCGATAAACTTTTCCACATCCACCTCAAGGATGTTAAGGTTAACAGGGAAAAACTCAACAGGGTAGGGATTATGGCCTATCCCCTGGAGTATCACACTCCCAAGATACCGGGCCTGGGTGACGTAAACTGGCGCGATTTCTTCTCCGCGCTGACTTCGGTCAAATACCGCGGTCCGGTATGTATTGAGGTGGAGGACAAAGCATTCGAAGGATCTCCGGAGGATGTGACAGCTGCCATTCTCACCAGCCGTAATTATTTGTCACAATT
>CAYMXK010000117.1:0-9905 GCA_964393915.1 uncultured Prolixibacteraceae bacterium | reverse complement strand
CTCCGGAGGATGTGACAGCTGCCATTCTCACCAGCCGTAATTATTTGTCACAATTTTTGGTTTGCTAAAAATACTTTAAGATGAAAAGCGGAATTATAACTACAGGCCTTTTGTCGGCCATCGTATTGACATCATGCTCAGGAACAACAGATAAAAAGGAGAATGAGCGTCAACACCCCAATGTCTTGTTTCTATTTGCCGACGACCTGCGTGCGGATGCGTTGGGATGTTCAGGAAATCCCTACATCCAAACGCCCAACATCGACCAGTTGGCGCTGAAGGGCGTGAAGTTTTCCAATGCATACGTCATGGGTGGTCACCATGGTGCGATATGTGCTCCCAGTCGTGCCATGCTGTTGAGTGGCAAAAGCCTGTTCAATGTGTATGACCGGCTCAACGGCGTGGAAACAATGCCCATGCATTTTGCCGCCAACGGCTATGAAACTTTCGGCACCGGAAAGTGGCACAATGAAAAATCTGCTTTCGAGGCCGGCTTTCAGAAGGGCAAAAATGTATTCCTTGGTGGCATGGACGATCATTTCAATACAGGGATGCGTGACATGGGACCCGACGGGAAATTGTCTGAACCCGAGGATAAGGGCTTTTCGACAGACCTGTTTGCCGGAGCGGCAATCGATTTCATAAACGAATATGCTGAAGGTGAACGCAGTAATCCATTTTTCTGCTACGTTTCATTCACTGCCCCCCACGATCCCTATTCTCCGCACCCCACTTACATCGACAGGTACCCGTCAGGGTCACTGCCACTGCCCGGTGATTTTATGCCACTCCATCCGTTTGCTTTTGACAACCTGACCGTGCGTGATGAGAACTTGTCTCCATGGCCGCGCACACCGGAAATCGTAAGGGATGCATTGGCTGATTACTATGGGCTGATTACCCACATGGACGACAAAATAGGGGAGATTATCGAGGTCCTTAAAAAGAACGGTTTGTATGATAATACCCTTATTGTTTTTGCTGCCGATAATGGCCTCGCAATTGGCAGCCATGGTCTTCTTGGCAAGCAGAACCTCTATGAACACAGCACCAAAGTGCCTGTAATTATAAGTGGGCCCGGCATTGAGCACGGACAGGCAGCGGATGCGCTGGTCTATCTTTTCGATCTATACCCTACGCTGGCTGACCTTTGCAATTTGCCTTCGCCGGAGGGTATTGACGGTAAAACATTGATCCCTGTGATATCAGGAGAAGCCGGGGAGATACGAACCTCGTTGTTTACGGCCTACCGTCATACTGTAAGGGGTGTGCGTACAAAAGAGTGGAAACTCATCCGGTACCCGGAAAGAAATTACTCCCAGCTGTTTAACCTGGAAACCGACCCGCTTGAGCTGAACAACCTGGCATCGCAACCGGCATACCAGGCCAGGATGGATGAAATGATGCTGCTGATGCAGGAATGGCAGGTTGCGGTCAATGATACTGCACCGCTTACTGCCGCAAAGATTCTTCCATTGGAATATGACCATACCAGGCTTGTCAGAAAACCCGATCAACATCAGCCTGAATATACCCTGAAGAAATATTTTGAGAATTAAACGGAGCGGCTACTCCCGCGAAAATCTATATCTATTATAAAATAGAATTATGAAGAACTTAATATTTCTTACGCTTATTGTATTTGGTTTCTCAGGTTTATTTGCCCAGGAACCGCAATTTGCAAATTTTACCCCGACCATTTTCCCCGACCGCGTTATGCTGACCATTCCCGGGAATCCGGCCACTTCGCGGGCCGTTTCGTGGCGAACCGAATTCTCAAACAGTGTATCGGTTGGAGAGATAACTCCTGTAAGTGCAGCTCCACAACTGGAACAGGACAAAATGATCGTTGCCGGAACAGTTGCTCCCTGGGAAGATGGCAGCCAGTCTTCAATGGGTCACAAGGTTATTTTCGAAAACCTGAAACCAAAAACCAAATATGCTTACCGTGTTGGCGACGGGAAAAACTGGAGTGAATGGTTTCAGTTCGAAACTTCTTCTGACAAATCAGAACCATTCTCTTTCATCTATCTTGGCGATGTTCAGAACGATATAAAATCACTGGGTTCGCGAGCGATTCGCCAGACCTACACTCATTTTCCTGAAGCTCATTTTATGTTGTTTGCCGGCGATTTGGTCAGCCGGAGCAACGAAGAATACTGGCGTGAATTTTTCTACGCAGGAAGCTGGATTTATGGTATGATGCCCAGCATTGCTACCCCAGGAAACCATGAGTACGATAAGCCTGAAAATCAGCCAAGAACTTTCTCGAAACACTGGAAACAGATTTATACTTTCCCGGCCAATAGTCCCGCTGAGAAATTTCAACAACGAATTTATTTTATCGACTATCAGGGAGTCCGCTTTATTTCTGTTGATTCGCCGGCAATGGGCGAAAGCAGTGAAGATGGCGCTTTAATTCTGAATTGGCTCGGACAAACACTGGCAAGCAACCCAAATCATTGGTCAGTGGTATTTACACACTATCCGGTTTATTCCTGCTCACAGGGACGTGACAACGAAAAATACCGGGATGCCATGAAAGCTATCCTCGAAAAACATGGTGTCGATATCGTTTTACAGGGTCATGATCACACCTATTGCCGTGGGCAAAACCTGCCAAATGCCGGAAAAAATGTCAAAAATAATCCTGTATATGTGGTTTCTGTTTCAGGACCAAAAATGTACGGGTTGAATACCAGTTTTTGGAGCGATCGCGCGGCTTCGAACACCCAGCTTTATCAACACATTTCGTTTAGTGGAGGTGTTTTAAATTATCAATCGTTTACCGTTGCAGGTGATTTGTACGATGAATTCCAGATTGTTAAAGACAAAAGAGGGAAAAATCGTTTCATTGAATCGAAAAAAGTTGGTCAGATTAAACAACGGACAGAAATTCCGCCCGGCACCATTGAAAAGTACAATGAAGAAGAGCTGAAAAAATACCGGCAAAAATTTCAATAACCAACCATGTAGAAATATGTATTATGAAAAAAGACATTTTTTTATGTTGTATCGTTATTTTCTTGTTGCAGGCTTGTTCCGTTCCGGTTACCAGCGAGAAGAAGAGTGATGCCACCGGATGGAAAGAGAACGTCTCCGGACAGCTTCCCCTGCTGGGCCACCGCAACTGGATTCTGGTTGTAGACAAGGCCTTTCCGGCGCAGACTGCCGGGGGTATTGAGGTGGTTAATTCGGGAGAACCCCTGTTACCAGTGCTGGAATATGTCCTGCAGGAGATCGGGGAGTCTACCCATGTAAAGCCGGTTATTTACACAGACCACGAACTGTCGTTTATATCACCGGCACAGATGCCTGCCATCGACGGCTACCGCAAGTCATTAAACAACCTTTTGGAAGGATTTGACATACAGACCATGCTCCATGATTCTGTATTTGTGAAAATAGATCAGGCTTCCCGGCTTTTTAAAGTGTTGGTGGTGAAGACAGAAGAGGTAATTCCCTACTCATCTGTTTTTATTGAGCTCGATTGCAGTTACTGGTCTCCGGAGCAGGAGCAGGAGCTAAGGGAGAGGATGAGATGATTCCATCTCTTCCGGAGGAAATTATCACTCTCCATAAAACGGTTTCACTTTATTCCCTATTTTTAGAAATTTTTAAATGAAACCATCTTTTATGAATACCAATTTCAGATATTTACTTACAATTTCAGTCGTTACCGCGTTGGGCGGACTGCTCTTCGGCTTCGATATTTCTGTTATATCAGGCACAATTCCATTTATTCAGGATTATTTTGGACTTAATGAAGCCATGAAAGGGTGGGTAGTTAGCAGTGCCCTGATTGGTTGTATCATCGGGGCTTCTTTTGTAGGAAAACTGGGTGACCATTATGGCCGGAAAAAGGTGTTGCTTGTGACGAGTGTTCTTTTTGGCGCCTCGGCTTTGGGTACAGCACTTTCCAATTCTATTCCAATTTTTATTTTTTACCGTGTATTAGGCGGACTGGCTGTTGGGGGGGCATCGGTTCTGGCGCCCATGTACATTGCAGAGGTATCGCCGGCCCACCTGCGGGGGAGGATGGTTTCCATCAACCAGCTGACTATTGTCATCGGGATATCCCTGGCTTATTATTCCAACTATTTTCTGCTGGGCATAGGTGATACCGCCTGGCGGTGGATGTTTGCCGCCGAAGCAGTTCCCTCCTTCGTATTTATGGTTTCGCTTTTTATCATTCCCGAGAGTCCGCGCTGGCTGGTGGCCAGGAACCAGGAGGATAAGGCGCTCAGTATCCTGAAAAAAATCGATAACAGCGGATATGCCGATACCGAGCTGAAAGAGATAAAAGAGTCGCTCGAAGGGTTTACCAAAAGGGCCACGCTGAAAGATGCATTTCAGAAAAAATATAAATTCATTTTGTTCCTGGGGATTTTTCTGGCCGTATTTCAACAATGGTCGGGCATTAACGTGATTTTCTTTTATGCGCCCGATATTTTTGCCAAAGCCCGGATGGGTATAGATGATGCTCTTTTTCAGACTACGCTTATTGGCGTAATCAATATTGTATTCACCCTTATTGCCATGAGGGTGATAGATCACCTGGGGCGCAAAGCCATGATGATTATCGGATCTGCAGGGATGGCGATTTGTTATGTTGTTATCGGTTTTCTTTTCTTCACCGGCAAAACCGATGGGATTATTATGATGTCGGCCCTGTTGATTACCCCTGCATTTTTCGCGTTCGGCCTTGGTCCGACGGTATGGGTTGTCATTTCTGAGATTTTCCCGAATAAAATCCGGGGGGTCGCCATGTCGGTGGCCACCTTCTCCCTTTGGTCGGCCTGTTACCTGCTTACACTCACCTTTCCCGTGTTGGTTGAAAAATTCAGCGCTGCCAATACCTTCTGGTTATACGCCGTCATATGTGTGATTGGTTTATATGTGATTATCAGGTATCTGCCCGAAACAAAGGGTGTATCGCTTGAGGAACTGGAGAAAAAACTAACCAGGTAGCATTTTTAAAATAAAATAAGTAATAACACCATATAAAAATGAACTCAAGAGAACTGTTTCAGAAAACGGTAAACCATCAATCGCCTGAAAAAATGGTGGTTGATCTCGGAGCCACTGCCGTTACAGGCATCCATGTACTGGCTGTTGAACGGCTGAGGGAGCATTACGGACTCGCTAAGCAGCCGGTGCGGGTAATTGAACCATTCCAGATGCTGGGCGAAGTGGATGAGGAGCTGCGGCAGGCCATTGGAATTGACGTTACTGGAGCCTGGGGACGGAATAATATGTTTGGAATTTATAACCATGCCCCATTCAAGCTGTTTAAGACTTTCTGGGGTCAGGAGGTCCTCCTCCCTGATGGTTTCAATACTTCTTATTCGGAGAACGGAGACCTGATGATCCATCCTGAAGGAGACCTGTCAGTTCCTCCATCTGGAAGGATGCCAACAGCAGGTTACTTCTTTGATGCGGTTATCCGTCAGGAACCGATTGATGATGAGAATCTGAACGTTGAGGATAACCTGGAGGAATTCGGGCTCATTACGCAGCAAGACCTGGATTTCTGGGCCAAAGCCAGCAGCGAAGCCCGTGCTACCGGCAAAGCAGTGATTGCCGGCCTGGGGGGAACCGCCCTGGGAGACATTGCACTTGTACCAGGTTTGCAGTTAAAACACCCAAAAGGCATCCGCGATGTGGCCGAGTGGTACATGAGCACCATCTCCCGTACAGATTATATAAAAACCATCTTCGACCGACAGGTTGACATTGCCCTGGAGAATTTTAGTCGTCTCTACCAGGTGATCGGAGATAACATTGATGCCGTTTTTATTTGTGGTACAGATTTCGGAACCCAGGAGTCAACCTTCTGTTCTCCCGACGATTTCTCTGACCTATGGCTGCCCTACTACAAACGCATCAACGACTGGGTGCACCTGAATACGCCATGGAAAACCTTCAAACACTCATGCGGAGCTGTAGAATCCCTGATGAAAAATTTTATTGAAGCAGGTTTCGATATCATTAATCCCGTCCAGGTGAATGCCAGGGGAATGGATCCTGCTTATCTGAAGAAGACATACGGAAAGGACCTGGTATTCTGGGGCGGGGGAATCGATACGCAGATTACCCTCCCATACGGCACGCCCGCGAAAGTGCGTGAAGAGGTTCTGAAACTTTGCGAAATATTCAATAAGGATGGTGGATTTGTTTTCAATACCGTTCATAATGCTCAGGCTAATGTGCCGGTCGAAAACCTCGTCGCAATGATTGATGCAGTGAAGGAGTTTAACCAATAAAAATTTTAAGACAGGATGAAACGACCAATTTTATTATTACTGTTTTGTGCTATCTTTTCGGTTGCGATGGCACAGCCTTATCAGGCCAACTGGGAATCCCTCAACAGCCGCCCTGTTCCTCAATGGTTCAGTGATGTGAAGTTTGGAATATTTATTCACTGGGGTGTTTACGCAGTACCTGCATGGGCCCCTGCCAATGCCGATATCGGTGTTTACGCAAAATATTCGGAATGGTACTGGTGGCGTATAATGAACACCAAAGACAAAGCCGGACAGCTTTTCAGGGAGTACCATAACAATATGTACGGGGAGGATTTTCTTTATCAGGACTTTGCTCCCATGTGGAAAGCTCAGCATTTTGATCCGGCACAATGGGCTGATCTCTTTAAAAAAGCTGGTGCAAAATATGTAGTGCTTACCTCCAAACACCACGAAGGCTTCACCTTGTGGCCCAGTGCCCAGAGCTGGAACTGGAACAGCGTGGATATAGGCCCCCACCGCGATATTTGTGGCGACCTGACCACCGCAGTGAAAGAGGCAGGCCTGCACATGGGGTTTTACTATTCTCTGTATGAATGGTTTAATCCGCTTTACCGCAGCAACCTCGAAAAATATGTGGATGACCATATGATCCCGCAGATGAAGGATCTGGTAACCCGGTATGAACCTGATATCATCTGGACCGACGGCGAATGGGACCACCCAAGTGAAAAATGGAAAAGCACGGAGTTCCTGGCCTGGCTGTACAATGAATCGCCCGTGAAGGAAAGGGTTACGGTAAACGACAGGTGGGGAAAGGAATCCCGTGGCAAACAGGGGGGGTACTATACAACTGAATACGACCTTGTACACGATGGGAAAGGAATTGGCGACGTGGACCATCCCTGGGAAGAGTGTCGCGGTATAGGCACTTCATTTGGGTATAACCAGATTGAAACACCTGCAAATTATATGACTTCCGAAGCTCTGGTTCACCTCCTGGTCGAAAAAGTGGCAGCCGGAGGCAATTTACTGCTCGATGTGGGCCCTACCGCCGATGGACGGATCCCTGCCATCCAGCAGCAGCGTCTGCTCGATATGGGAGAGTGGATTAATGTAAACGGCGATGCCATTTATGGCACCCGCAAGTGGGAAGGGGCTGCAAATAATAAAAACCTGGAGAAGGTTTATTTTACGCGTAAAGGAAACGACCTCTATGTGATTTGCACAAAATTTCCCGAAAAACCCATCACCATCGTGGGCCCGGGAAAGGGAAAGGTATCGATGCTCGGATACAATGGTACAGTGAAGACGAAGACCGGTGGCGGAAAGATTACCATCACGCCCCCGGTTATCACCCCTGCCAATAATCCCTGTAACCATGCCTGGGTGTTTAAAATAGAGAATGCTATATAATATTTTGACGATGGTTCTGTATTGGCCGGTAGCTTGAAAAGGACCGTGAAAAGAGAACAAAGAGTTGAATACTAATTGAATAATCTTGGTGAATCCTTTGTGTCTTTGTGTCTTAGTGGCAGAAAAAGGCTTTTCATAGTGAGTTCAATTTTAGATATATAGAAATTTAAGAATAAAGAAGTTTAACTTATAAGGAAAGAATATGACAAAATCAGACCAATTTTTAAAATCACACAAAATGACTGCCTCCGATATCGATATGCAGGAGCTGGTCAATAATTTTCTGAGTGAAATGGAAGCCGGCCTTGCAGGCAGGGAGAGTTCACTGCGGATGATTCCCACTTACATCGAGACCGATAATGAACTGGTAGCCAATCAGCCTGTTGTGGCCATCGATGCTGGGGGCACTAACTTTAGAACGGCTATTGTCTATTTCGATGACAATATGCAACTGGTTACCGAAAAACTGAAAAACGGGCGCATGCCTGCTGTCGACAAGGAATTGAATAAAAAGGAGTTCTTTGATACCATGGCCGGATACCTCGAAGAGTACAAAGATGCTGCTGAAAAGATAGGTTTCTGCTTCTCTTATGCGGTGGAAATATTTCCCGATAAAGATGGCAAGCTGCTCGAATGGAGCAAGGAGATCAAAGCCCCTGAAGTCATTGGCGAAATGGTTGGCCATAATCTTCTGGCTGCCATGGGCACTCCCGGTAAACCGCTGGTAGTTCTCAACGATACAGTTGCCACACTGCTCGCCGGCAAAGCTGCCACTGCCGGCCGCGATTTTGACACCTATATCGGTTTTATCCTTGGCACCGGCACAAACACAGCCTATATAGAGCTCAACGACAATATCCTGAAAACTTCGGGCCTCCATTCCGGCAGCAGCCAGGTTATCAACATCGAGTCAGGGGCTTTTGGAAATCCTCCCCGCACCGATATTGACATCATGTTTGACAGCCAGACCAAAAACCCGGGCCGGTACATTTTTGAGAAAATGTTTTCCGGAGGTTATTTTGGTGGTTTGTGCACTACGGCACTGAAGCAGGCTGCCTCTGAGGGTTTGTTTTCGGAGGAAGCTGCCGCCGCGGTAAAATCCCTTCCTGAACTGGCTTCCGAGGAGGTAAACAAATTTGTTTGCGGGATTGACCTTTCGGACAATGCCCTCTCTGCCGCCCTGGTGGGTGCAGAAGATAAAGCAACAGGCGCTTCAATTATTGAAGGGATGATCGAAAGGGCATCCAAACTGGTTGCGGCCAACCTGGCTGCCGTTATTTTAAAGTCGGGCAAGGCAAAATCAGCAGAAAAACCTGTCCTGATGACCATCGAAGGAACCACCTTCTATAAACTGAAGGATTTTCAGACAATGTTTGAAAAATATCTCCAGGAGTTTCTGAGTGGCGAAAATCAACGCTACTATGAAATTGTGGAAGTAGAAAATTCGAGCTTGCTGGGAGCCGCCATTGCCGCAATTGTAAATTAACTGTTATACATTTCACCCGGTGACATCCAGCTCACCGGGTGAATACTATTTGCCCTTCAAACACAATTTATAATCCGGGGATTTATTTTGGCTGAAGCCATTTTTTTCAGTACAGAATGCCATGATGTTACTACTCGTTACCTTCCAGGTGAATGCTGAGAGGATTAAAAGTCGGGAAGCTTTTAAAGCATTCCTTTCTGCAAAGGAGCAATTGCCTTATTTGTTAATAGACTGCCCAGGTTCAATCAGGTTTTTGTGCAGGCAATAAATTTGTATATTGTCAGGCTCTGTATCTGGGTAATAAATTAAATGCTAAAACAATGTCTGCTGAAATGAGAATCCGGGCTATGGTATTGAGAATCAAATTCGTTGGTTGTATATTGATGGTTATGGGGTGGTTGTTCGCCCCGGCGGTCCAGGCACAGGTCACAAGGGAAACCTATAAGAAGGCTGAATATTTTCTTTCCGGTAATCTTCAGAAAGAGATTTATCACCTGGAGGTTATTCCCAACTGGCTGGAAGACAGGGATGCTTTCTGGCATGTTACCAATACCCGGAGCGGTAAGCGGTTTTTTATCACCGACATTGCCGATAAAACTACCATGGAAGTGTTTGACCATGAATTACTGGCTGATTTGCTGGAAGAGAAAACCGGAGAGCAAACTGATTCACGCAACCTGCCATTTGAGAGAATCGAAATCAGAAAAGACAGCGTTGTCGCATTCGAATGGAAGAACAGGAAATGGACTTTCGATAGT
>CAYMXK010000116.1:0-12125 GCA_964393915.1 uncultured Prolixibacteraceae bacterium | reverse complement strand
AAATCTGGCGTTCAAAAAACTTTTTTTCATTCCAGAACGTATTTTTGATTTCAATTCGTAAGAATTTATACATTATTTCTTCCTTTTTTATATTTTTTAGTTAAAATTATAACAAAAGGACAAACAAAAGAGTTATTGAGACCAGAAAAAAGAAGAGACTATGAAATACGACAGATTGCCGGAAGCCCAGGGATTGTATAACCCTGCCAATGAGCATGAGAATTGTGGAATTGGCTTTGTAGCCCATATTAAAGGGAAGGCTTCACATGATATTATCCTCAGGGGACTCGAAGTCCTGCTGAACATGGACCACCGCGGAGCCACCAGCGCAGACAACTCAACCGGCGACGGAGCCGGCCTTCTGATGCAGGTGCCACACGATTTCATCACCCAGGCCCTCAAAATAGATGTCGGTGTGCGTGGAACCTATGGCACAGGCCTGGTATTCCTTCCGCAAAACGATAGCGAGGCTTCTGTTTGCCTCGAAGTCCTGCAAAAAAACATCACTGATGAAGGCCTTGAGCTCGTTGCAGTGAGGGATGTACCCGTCGACCATTCGGTACCCGGTGAAATTGCCAAACTGGCAGAACCTTCCATAAAACAGGTTTTTGTTAAAGGATATCTCGAGCAGGATGCTTTGGAACGCAAGCTTTTTGTAGTCAGAAAACTTACTGAACATGCTATCCGGGCATCGAACCTCAAAGGGAAACACAGTTTCTACCAGCCCAGTTTTTCAAGCAAGATAATGGTGTACAAGGGTATGTTTACACCCATGCAGCTGCGTGATTATTTCAGGGACTTTCAGGATGAACGGCTCACCAGTGCCATCGCCCTGGTGCACTCCCGCTTCAGCACCAATACATTCCCGACATGGGACCTTGCCCAGCCATTCCGGATTGTAGCCCACAACGGGGAAATCAACACCATCCGCGGTAACCGCCTCTGGATGCAGGCACGGGAAGCCCTGTTGAAATCCGATTTCTTTGGAGAGGACCTGAAGAAACTTCTGCCCATTATTGAACCCAATAAGTCCGACTCTGCTTCGTTCGACAATGTACTGGAGTTCCTTCACATGGCAGGCCGGTCATTGCCTCACGCACTCTGCATGATGATCCCGGAGTCATTCAATGAAAAGAACCCCATCCCCGACAGCCTGAAAGCTTTCTATGAATTCCAGAGTACCATTATGGAACCCTGGGATGGGCCTGCGAGCATGGTGTTTTCCGACGGCAGGTACATTGGCGGCACCCTCGATCGCAACGGACTTAGACCTTCCCGTTATGTGATTACAAATAATGATCTTATAGTAATGGGGTCTGAAGTAGGGGTACAAACATTTGCACCCGGCGAGATCAAAGAAAAGGGTCGTCTGAGACCCGGAAAGCTTTTACTTGTAGATACCCAGCTGGGCATTATCATTCCCGACAAAGAAGTGAAGGACCAGCTTTCGAGGAGAAATCCCTATGCAATGTGGCTAAAAGAAAATCGACTGCAACTTAGCGATATTGAGGTAAAGCAGCGCGTTCCTTCCCATATCGACAACTTTACAGCTTTTGCCCGCATGTTCGGATATTCCAAAGACGATATGTTTGAAATTATCCAGCCTATGGCGGAAGGAGCTGCCGAACCGACCAACTCGATGGGAAACGATACGCCCCTGACGGTTTTTTCGGATAAACCCAAACTTCTGTTTGATTATTTCCGGCAAATATTCGCACAGGTAACAAATCCACCCATCGACTCCATCCGCGAAGGACTGGTAATGTCGCTTACCAATTACATCGGCGGTGCAAACTCCAACGTCCTTGAAGAAAGTCCTGAACATTGCAGGCTGATCAAATTCAGCAGTCCCATAATTGTAAATACTGACCTGGGCAAAATCAAGGACCTGAAATACGAAATGTTTATTCACCGTACCATCCCCATGGTTTTTCCCGTCGGGGAAGGTGTTGAAGGTTTCAAAAAGGCATTTGACAACCTGCTCACTGCTGCAGAAAAGGCCGTTGATGACAAGAAAAATTACATAATCCTCTCGCACAGGAAGGTATCAGAGGAGTATGCACCCATCCCATCCCTGCTTGCAGTAGCTGCTGTCCACCACCATCTGATCAGAAAAAAGAAAAGGATGCAGATCGGGATTATTGTCGAAACAGGCGATGCCCGTGAAGTGAACCATTTTGCCCTCCTGCTGGGGTATGGCGCCAGTGCGGTGAATCCATACGGAGCCTTTGCCGCCATTGATTATCTGGTAAACGAAGGCAGTATTGGCATGGAATACAAAGTGGCACGTAAAAATTACATTAAATCGATCGACAAGGGATTGCTTAAAATATTCTCCAAAATGGGGATATCAACCCTCAGGAGCTACCACGGATCTCAGATATTTGAAGCCGTAGGCATCGGTAAGGAACTGATTGAAAAATACTTTACAGGAACAGCTTCGAGGCTCGACGGAATCGGATTCGAAGAGATATGTGAGGAAGTAATGATGTTCCACAGGGAAGCATACAAGGAAAGCAATATTGACGAGCCGTTCAGATTTGAAACGACCGGCAATAACGCATGGCGCAAATATGGAGAGCATCATGCCTGGAATCCCGAAACAATCGGTCTCCTCCAATGGTCATCGAGGATCAATGATTATGGAAAATACAAGGAATTCAGCGAGTTGATAAACCGTGAGAATGCCCGGCCAACTTTTATCAGAGGCTGTTTTAACATCAAAAAGAACCCTGTTCCCATTGAGGAAGTTGAGCCCATTGAAAGCATTATGCAACGCTTTGTAACCGGGGCCATGTCGTATGGATCGATCAGCAAGGAAGCCCACGAAGCCCTTGCGGTTGCTATGAATACAATCGGCGGACGCAGCAATACCGGCGAGGGGGGTGAAGACCCGTTGCGGTTTGGTACCGACAAACAGAGCTCAATCAAGCAAATTGCATCCGGAAGGTTCGGAGTAACCAACAATTACCTCACCAACGCTTCTGAACTGCAGATAAAAATCGCGCAGGGGGCAAAACCAGGAGAAGGCGGACAGTTACCAGGTTTCAAGGTGAACGAAATTATTGCCAAAACAAGAAACTCCACTCCCGGCATCACCCTGATCTCTCCCCCGCCCCACCATGACATATACTCTATTGAAGATCTGGCCCAGTTGATTTACGACCTGAAATGTACAAACCCCAGGGCAAAAGTATCGGTCAAACTGGTAGCCGAAGATGGGGTTGGAACCATTGCAGCCGGAGTTGCCAAAGCTTACGCAGATCTGATCACCATCTCCGGAGGAGAAGGAGGAACAGGGGCAAGTCCGCTCAGTTCTATCAAACACGCCGGGCTTCCTGCCGAATTTGGTATTTCTGAAGCGCAGCAAACCCTGGTGATGAACAACCTTCGGGGTAGGGTCAGGCTGCAGGTTGACGGTCAGCTCAAAAATGGCCGCGATGTGGTAATCATGGGCTGCCTTGGAGGCGAGGAGTTTGGATTTGCTACTTCTGCGCTGATTGTATTGGGATGCGTGATGATGCGCAAATGTCACCTTAATACTTGTCCGGCCGGCGTAGCCACACAGAATCCCGAACTCCGCAAGCGTTTCATCGGAAGATCTGAATATGTGGTTAATTATTTCAAATTTGTAGCCAGGGAAATCAGAGAGTACCTGGCTGAAATGGGTTTCAGGAAATTCGAGGATATTGTCGGTCGCGCCGATCTGCTCGAAGTGAATCCGGAGGTTACCAACTGGAAAATGAAAAACATCGATTTGTCGAGGATAATCTATATGCCCCGGGAGGCTGCAACAAATGATATCCGATGTACGGTCACCGGTTTGAAATCGATTGAAGAACACCTTGATATACAGCTTATCAAAGAGTCGGCCAAAGCCATCGAGGCAAAGGAGAAAGTCTGGATATTGCACAATATCAACAATGTCGACCGCACCATCGGGGCAATGCTCTCCGGAGAAATATCCCGTCGCTACGGAGAGGCGGGATTGCCTGCCGATACCATCAACTGCACCTTCAGGGGAACTGCAGGACAGAGTTTCGGAGCCTTCCTTGTTAAGGGGGTTTCTTTCAGGCTCGAGGGAGATGCCAATGACTATTTCGGAAAAGGTCTCTCCGGAGGAAAGATCGTGGTAGTGCCGCCGGTTGGCACAACCTACAAGCCCGAAGAAAATATAATTATTGGAAACACATCACTTTACGGGGCTACAGGTGGTGAAGCCTACATCAGAGGTGTAGCCGGCGAGCGATTCTGCGTGCGCAACTCAGGGGCAAATGCTGTTGTGGAGGGCACAGGTGACCACTGCTGCGAGTACATGACCGGTGGAAGAGCCGTTATCCTGGGAAAAACCGGAAGGAACTTCGCCGCAGGTATGAGCGGGGGAATCGCTTACGTGCTTGATGCCAATGGGGATTTCGATTACTATTGCAACAAGGGTCTCGTGGAGCTGTCTCCCGTGGAGGACCGTGCCGATGTTCAGGAACTCCAGGAGCTTATAAACAATCACATGCTCTACACACATAGTTCACTAGCTGCAGGAATTCTTACTCACTGGGATGAATACCTTCCAAAGTTTGTCAAGGTAATTCCGCTTGAATACAAGAAAGTGCTTGAAATGCAAAAAATCAGGGAGCTGGAACGCAAGTTGCAGATGGCGGAGGAAGATTCGACGAGGCACGAGTGAAACGGAGAACGGAGACGGGAGACCGGAGAAACGGAGACCGGCCCCGATTTAATCGGGGGGAGACGGGAGAACCCCGATTCAATCGGGGGAGACGGGAAGGCAAAGTGCAAAGCGCAGAGAGCAAAGGGAAAAGCGCGGAGAGCAACCCCGATTCAATCGGGGGAAAAAGGAAAACGGAGTACGGAGAAGGGAGAACGCAGAACGCAGAACGCAGAACGTTGCTTTATAAAATTCATAAATCATCAATAATAAATCATACATACAAAATGGGAGATCCAAAAGGTTTCATAACAATACCCCTTAAAGTAGGGGGCTACCGTCCGGTTAAGGAAAGAATTTTTGATTTCGGGGAGGTCGAACAAACACTCAACAAAGACGACCGCAAATTGCAGGCTGCCAGGTGCATGGACTGCGGGGTGCCTTTCTGTCACTGGGGATGCCCGGTGGGCAGCAAAATCCCCGAATGGCAGGATTCACTTTACCGGGGCAAATACGACGAAGCATACAAAATACTTCATTCATCCAATAGCTTTCCTGAATTTACAGGCAGGGTCTGTCCGGCACCATGTGAAAAATCGTGCGTCCTGGCTATACATGAAGAACCGGTAACCATTCGTGAGAATGAAGCAGCCACCGTGGAAACAGCTTTCGAACTGGGCCTGATAAAAGCCAATCCTCCAAAAATCCGGACGGACAAGAAGGTTGCCGTGATCGGATCAGGTCCGGCTGGCTTATCTGCTGCCGACCTGCTCAACCGCGCCGGCCATTATGTAACCGTTTTTGAAAAGAACGATGCCATTGGTGGTTTACTTCGGTATGGAATCCCGGATTTCAAGCTGTCAAAAAACGTAATCGACAGGAGACTTGCCATTTTTTCAGAAGAAGGCATGGTTTTCAAGCCTAATACCTGTGTGGGAACCGACATCTCCAAAGAGGAGTTGCTGGGGGAGTTTGATGCCGTCATTCTGGCAGTCGGGGCTGAGCAACCGCGCGACCTGCCCGTTGAAGGACGCGATCTGAAGGGAGTTCACTTTGCAATGGACTACCTGATGCAACAAAACAAAGTAGTTGCGGGGCAGGATATACCTGAAGAAGAAAGGATACATGCAAAAGGTAAAAAGGTACTGGTTATCGGTGGAGGTGATACCGGTTCAGACTGTGTGGGAACGGCCATTCGCCAGAAAGCCACAACGGTTACCCAAATCGAAATACTCCCCAAACCAGATGAAAAACGCGCCCCGGGAAATCCCTGGCCATACTGGCCCAATACATTACGCACCTCAAGTTCACACCTCGAAGGATGTGAGCGCCGCTGGAGCCTCTCCACAAAAAGACTCATAGGAGAGAACGGAGTATTAAAACAGGCTGAAGTCGTTCAGATTCAATGGGCAAAAGATGGCCACGGCCAGTGGAAAATGGAAGAGGTGCCCGGTACTACTGAGATCATGGAGGTAGATCTGGCACTCTTGTCAATGGGATTCACCCAACCGGTGCATACCGGACTGCTGGAAACGCTGGGACTTGATTTTGATGCCCGTGGAAATGTGAAGGTGAATCAGATGAAACAGACTTCAGTACCGAAGATATTTGCCGCCGGAGATTCAGAAAAAGGAGCCAGCCTTGTGGTTCATGCCATAGAGGCAGGAAAACTGGCTGCGGCAAGCGTGGATGCCTTCCTCAGGGGAATGAAGGCCTGAAGTTAGAGCCGGAGCCCCTCCTTTTGGTTGCTATTCTCCGCCTGAAAAAATAGAGTTAGAGCACCTCGGGGACGTGGATACTTTACTCAGCCAAAAATAGAGAGCCCCTTAGGGTGTAAATTCCATCCTCAGTCTAATGACAGAGTTGGAGCTCCTCAAACCGTGGATGCTATTCTCTGCCTACTGATAAAGATATGGCGCATCGGGGATTAGATTCTTAACGCAACCTTACGATTGAATTAGATCCCATCAGAGAGATTGATGCCTTAAGCCTATAATAGAGATAGAGCCCCTCATGGGCGTAAATTCCATCCTCAATCTACTTATAGAGTTTTACCCCCTCGGGGCGTTGCTGTTTCCAACGGTTATGCGACCAAAGGTAATACTCAGGCGACTCCCTGATATATTCCTCCATGGTACGGATATATTTCAGCATAATTTCCTCGTTGGTTAATTCGGCGGGGTTGTTTATCAGCGGAGTAAAAGACAATTCATAGTGGCCTCTCTTTACCTTACTCATACGGGCAAAGAAAACTGGCTGGTTGGTACGCTGTGCAATTTTTTCGGGCCCCTGGTTAAAACACGCTTCCTGGTTCATAAAAGTCGTCCAGAACTTTGTCACATATGGAGGTCTTTGATCTGCAACAAGACATAAGCAAACCGGGATATTGAGCCGGTTAAAATCCATTACAGTACGGGCAGATTTATCCACAGGGATGGTCTTTGCCCCCCATCTTTCACGCATCTGCAATAAAAAATCCTCCAGTTGGGGATTGTTCCTGACCGGATTGTAAATCACAAGATACTTGTGTTTCAGAAAGAGTTGCGAATAGGATGTCCATTCCCAATTGTTGTGGTGCATAGCCAAAAGCACTACGCTTTTTCCTTCATCACATAATCTGTTCATTTCTTCAGCACCTTTTACAACCACCCTCTTGTCAAAATCTTCCCGTGTCATACTCCAGGCCTTGGCTGTTTCTAATGTGATGTCGCAGAAATGTACATAAAATGCCCTCGTAATCCTGCGGATTTCCTTTTCCTCTTTCTCCGGGAATGACTTCCGGAGGTTGTTTTCCACCACTTTCCGGCGGTAACCCACGCCATATTGTAAAACGACCGATAAAAAATCAGAAAGTGCATACAATACCGGAAAGGGCAGCTTGGATAACCCCTTAAGAAATGCAACAACCAGTGTGTTAGTAAAAGATGACTTTTTTGAACCCATATTTAAACCCGTTCAGAATTAAAATGAAAAATTGTAAAAAAGTAATAAATTTCCCGACTATCTGATATTATCCTGGGGCTTTGACAACCGGCGCATGCCCGGGTCTCTTGTGTTTCCATCGGCGGTGCGACCAAAGGTAACAGGCCGGTTCTTGTGCAATAACCGCCTCTACCTTCTTCACATAGGCCATTATAATCTCAGTCTCCATGAATTCCGAAGGATCCTCAGCCAGAACCTCAAACCAGGTTTCATAATACCCTCTTTTGATCCTGGTCATATGCTGAAACAAAACCGGTTGGTTGAACCGCTGGGCAATTTTGGCGGGACCATCAAAAAATTGTGTCTCCTGATTGAGAAAGATTGTCCAGAAAGGGTGAAACCAGGGTGGCGTTTGATCCGCTGCAAGCCAGGTCACAACCGGTATATTCTGCTTATCTGCCTCAATAATCTTTCTCAGGGTTATGCTCATCGAAATAGTCTCCCCTCCAAAACGGTTTCTTAACCCGTTTAAATACCTGTCGAACCACTCATTTCGCAAAGGCTTGTATACGAAGTAGTGATGATGCTTAATAAACAAAGGCATATTTATCAGCCACTCCCAGTTTCCATAATGCATTGCCAGTATCAACACACTTTTTCCCTGTTCATAAAATTGATTAACCATCTCCGGATTGCGAATGACCATCCGGCGGGAAATTTCCTCCTTGCTCATGTTCCCCGTTTTAAGCGCTTCAATGATAAGATCACTTAAATAACGGTAGTAGTTGTATTCTATTTTTCTTAACTCCACCCGTGATTTATGCGGGAACGAATTCTTCAGATTTGTTTGGACAACCTTTCGCCTGTACCTGAAAATATGATATATCAATACAAACATTGCATCTGACAAAAGATACAGCAGCCGGAAAGGTAAACCGGATACAATTTTCAGAACAGCGATTCCTGCCAGGTTGCAATATTTATTCCACATAACAATGTAAAGTGAAAAATTAAAACTTCTAAAATCCGTACAAAACTAACCGAAATTTGTACTTAAATGAGCAAGCTGGCCTGAAAAGTCACAAATCCCGCAACCATCCAACATTCAAAACAATTTCCTATTTTTGATGTGCATAATTTCCGTGGTTATGATGAAAGAATGAATAATGGTCCGTAAATAAATTAAAACAAATATGAAACATATTATTATCGCACTTTTAATCCTTACAAGCATGTATGCGAATGCTCAAAATTTTTACATCGCCCACAGGGGAGCGTCCTTCGATGCGCCTGAGAACACTTTAGCTTCCGCGAACCTGGCTTGGCAACAGGGGGCCGATGCCGTTGAGATTGATGTATACCTGGCTTCAGACAACCGGATAGTGGCCATACATGACAAAGACACCAAACGAACTACCGGCGGAAAAAACATGGTGATAAAAAGTACTCCTTCGCTTGTTTTACGCGACCTGGACGTTGGCTCATGGAAGGACCCTAAATATAAAGGTGAAAAGATTCCCTTTATTGAAGAAATAATTGCCACCATACCCGACGGGAAATTACTGGTGGTGGAGGTGAAGTGTGGCAGCGAAATAGTCCCCCATATGGAAAGGGTGTTGCACAAAAATCCCAAAAAGGACCAGATCGTTTTTATCAGCTTTGGATGGGAGACCATTACCGATCTGAAAAAAGCATTTCCCGTTAACAAAGCATACTGGCTCTCAGGATCCAAACAGGAGGTCAGGAAACGTATGGACGAAATAATTCCTGCCGGACTCGACGGAATTAACCTCAATTTCTCAATAATTGATGAAGAGGTAGTACAGGAGGCAAAGACGAAAGGGTTTGATGTATTGGCATGGACTGTAAACAATCCTGATGAAGCCCGCAGGTTACACGGACTTGGAGTTACCCATATCACCACCGACAGGCCACAGTGGCTAAAAGAACAGGTAGAATAGCATAACCTGTATTAAACTATTTCCCTTTCACCCGATTGCGCGTCGACCACCGCGATAGCCGTCATGTTGACAATTTCCCTCACCGAGCTCTCCATTTGCAAAACATGCACAGGTTTTTTCATGCCCATAAGTATTGGGCCAATTGCTTCGGCTGTTCCCAAACTTTGCAGTGATTTATAGAGAATATTCCCGCTGTTCAGGTCGGGGAAAATGACGGTATTTACCTGTCGCCCCTGAAGCACAGTAAACGGAAATTTCTTTTCTCGCAGCTCTCCGTCAAATATATAATTGGCTTGCATTTCCCCATCGACCAGGAGGCCGGGGTATTCGAGGTGAAGTATCTCAATGGCTTCGCGGACATGCTTATGGGCCCCGGGACCGGTATAAGAGCCAAAATTCCCGAATGAAACAAAGGCCATTACAGGTTCAACACCAAACTTTCTGACTTCAGCTGCAGTCAGCAAGGCTATTTCTACCAGCGCCTGGGCTTTAGGCTTCACATTTACCGTGGTGTCAGCCATGAATATCGGCCCTCTGCGTGTGATCATCAAATACATGCCGGCAATTCGGTTGCATGCTGGATCTGCACCAATTACATGCAATGCCGGCCTGATGGTATCAGAATATTTCCGGGTAAATCCCGAAATAAATGCATCTGCCATTCCTGTTTCAACCATCATGGCACCAAAATAGTCGCGATTCATCATATAATCACGGGCATCCTCAAGGCTCATTCCCTTTCGCTTGCGCTTTCCGTACAGCAACCTGGCAAAATTCTCCCGGTTTTCAGCCTGTTCATCGTCATACAGGTCAATAATTTCAGGATTGGAAATATGAAGCTCGTTCTCCTTAATCATCTGCCGGATATTGTTTTTATTGCCAATCAGCACAGGATGAGCTATTTTTTCCTGGATAACAGTCTCAACAGCTTTGAGAATTCTGAAATTATTGGCTTCTGCAAAAACAACTCTTTTGGGATTTTGCCTGGCCTGACTGCGCAGGTACATAACCATTTTGTTATCCAGTCCGAGCCGCTTTTGCAATTGACGGTGATAATCATCCCAATCCTCAATAGGTATGCGGGCTACACCTGTTTCCATGGCAGCGCGGGCAACTGCCGGGGCAACCGTAGTTAACAATCTGGGATCTAAAGGCTTGGGAATCAAATACTCCCTGCCAAACGAGATATTCCTCAGGTTGTAGGCCTGACTAACCATATCTGGCACGTCCTCGTGCGCCAACTTCGCCAAGGCATAAACGGCAGCGATCTTCATCTCCTCGTTGATGGCAGATGCGCGGACATCCAGTGCCCCTCTGAAAATAAACGGGAATCCAAGTACATTATTTACCTGATTGGGAAAGTCACTACGGCCGGTGGCCATTATCAAATCGTTCCGTGCTGCAACAGCCACATCATAGGGAATTTCAGGATCGGGATTTGCCATGGCAAAAATAATGGGCTCGTTTGCCATGCTTTTTACCATTTCGGGGGTTACGACATTCCCCACCGACAGTCCAAGAAACATGTCGGCATCCACCATGGCCTCCTCCAGGGTATTTATTTTCCGCTGTGTTATAAACTGCAACTTCACTGAATTCAGATCGGAACGCGAAGCGTTTAAAACTCCGCGACTGTCGAGCATCACCACATTTTCGGGTTTTGCTCCCAGCGAAAGGTAAAGCCTTATGCAGGATACCGCCGAAGCCCCGGCACCATTTACAACGATTCTGATCTCTTCTATTTTTTTACCAACGAGCTCCAGTGCATTCAGCAAGGCAGCTGCGGAAATTATGGCCGTTCCATGCTGGTCATCATGGAAAACCGGAATATTCAGCAGCTTCTTGAGACGATCTTCGATCTCAAAACACTCAGGAGCTTTTATGTCCTCAAGATTTATTCCCCCAAAAGTAGGCGCAATGGCCCTGACCACTTCAATCAACTTGTCAGGGTCCTTTTCGTCCACCTCAATATCAAAAACATCGATATCCGCAAACGTCTTAAAAAGCAGCCCCTTTCCCTCCATAACCGGTTTACCCGCTTCAGGCCCGATATCGCCCAGTCCAAGTACTGCAGTACCGTTTGAAACGACTGCCACCAGATTTCCCTTGGCAGTGTAACGATAAACATCATCGTAATTCTCTTTGATACAGAGGCACGGTTGTGCTACTCCTGGGGTGTAGGCAAGCGACAGGTCGTACTGAGTGCTGTTTGGTTTGGTGGGAATAACTTCAATTTTCCCGGGACGCCCGGATGAATGGTAATCCAGCGCCTCCTGCTTACTGATTTTTACCATAGTCGATGGTTTTTGGATTTTCGTGTTAAGTTAGGGCTTTTCAACTGAAGTAAGACAAAAATATCAGGACAATATTACTGCCAGTCAAAAAAAGTTTTAGTGACTGGCTCCCGCATTTAAAAATCCGGAATTAATAAAATTCAGTAGATATTAATTATTCCGCGGGGGAAGTCTCATTTTTGACAGAAACAACATGCTCCAGAGGAATTTCGATTACAAAGGCATTCATGAGCTGTTCAAGCCTGAGGTAGATTTTCGACTTGCCTTTGGCCCTGATCATTTCTG
>CAYMXK010000115.1:0-12169 GCA_964393915.1 uncultured Prolixibacteraceae bacterium | reverse complement strand
TTTGTAGTTTTGCGCATTGTTCAAATTAAAACTACAGGTCGATGTCGTTTCTTTCAGATAGAGTTGTTTCCGAGGGGCTTACCTTCGATGATGTATTGCTAATTCCTTCTTATTCAGAAGTTCTTCCCAGAGAGGTTGATTTGCAAACAAACTTTACACGCAATATTATCCTGAATACACCGGTAGTTTCGGCTGCCATGGATACGGTTACAGAGTATAAACTGGCGATAGCCATAGCCAGAGAGGGCGGTATCGGAGTTATCCATAAGAATATGGATATTGAAGAGCAGGCCCGCCAGGTAATCAGTGTCAAGCGGGCTGAAAACGGGATGATATACGATCCGATTACGATTGAACGCCACAAAAAGGTGGCTGATGCACTTGCACTGATGGGCAATTATAAAATTGGCGGTATCCCCGTTGTGGATGCCAATGGATACCTGGTGGGTATTGTTACCAACCGCGACCTTCGTTTCGAAAAAAACATGGACCGCCCTATTGCAGAGGTAATGACCAAGGAAAATCTTGTTACTACCACCGAATCGACCAACCTTGAGAAGGCCGCTGAAATTCTGCAGAGCTACAAAATTGAAAAACTGCCTGTTGTTGACAAGAATGGCAAACTGATCGGATTGGTTACCTACAAGGACATTACCAAGGCCAAGGACAAGCCACATGCCTGCAAGGACGAACGGGGCCGCCTGAGGGTTGCCGCCGCAGTTGGTGTTGCCGGCGATTCCATGGAGAGAATTGATGAATTGGTGAAAGCTCAGGCCGATGCCATTGTAATTGACACTGCTCATGGCCATACCAGGGGCGTTCTGGATATGCTCCGCTGGGCAAAATCAAAATACCCTGAGATTGATTTTATTGCCGGGAATATTGCTACGGCTGAAGCTGCCACAGACCTGGTACTCGCCGGGGCTGATGCCGTGAAGGTAGGCATCGGGCCCGGATCAATCTGCACGACCCGCGTGATTGCAGGCGTAGGTGTTCCGCAGCTTTCGGCAATCTACAACGTTGCCAGGGCCATTCGCGATTCAGGTGTGCCTGTTATTGCTGATGGTGGTATCCGGTATTCAGGGGATATTGTAAAGGCATTGGCGGCAGGTGCCCATTCCATTATGGCAGGTGGACTGTTTGCAGGAGTGGAGGAATCTCCTGGCGAGACCATTCTCTATCAGGGAAGGAAATTTAAAGCCTACCGTGGCATGGGATCGCTCGAGGCCATGCAGAAAGGCTCAAAAGACCGCTATTTCCAAGATATGGAAGATGATATTAAAAAATTGGTTCCTGAAGGTATTGCAGCTCGTGTGCCGTTTAAAGGGACGCTCGATGAGGTGCTTTTCCAGATGATGGGTGGTTTGCGGGCAGGCATGGGGTATTGCGGTGCAAAAAATATACAAATCCTTCAGAATGCCCGGTTTACCCGTATTTCCAGTGCCGGGGTTCAGGAAAGCCATCCGCATGATGTAGCCATTACCAGGGAAGCACCCAATTATAGTAGCAGGCAGGGTTGATTGACTACCGGCTCCCTGCAATAGTTTTGTTTTTGGTTCGTTTCTTCAACTGTTATTAACTCTGGCATTTTTTTTTAACGCTTAGAAAATGAGAAAGCTTTTTTTTCTGCTGATTTTTATCGGAATGAACGTCACACTTGTTTTTTCACAAAAAAAACAGGATGTTGTCGTGACCATTGGAAATGAAAAAGTTTTTGCCAAAGATTTCAGAAAAGTCTATGAAAGGAACAATGGTAACATAGTCGATCCGGCAGAAAAAAAGAGTCCTGAACAATACCTGGATCTCTATGTAAATTTCAAATTGAAGGTTTTGGAAGCACAGGCCATGGGCCTCGATACAACACAGGCTTTTCGGGAGGAATTTGCCGGGTATCGGGCTGAACTTGCCGCTCCTTACCTCACCGATGTCAGCTATACCGATAAGCTGTTGCAAGAAACCTACAGACGCATGACACTGGAGGTAAATGCAAGCCATATTCTTGTGACTTTCCCTCAGAATCCTTCTCCGGCCGACACCCTCGCAGCCTATTCCAGGATAATGGAGGTAAAGGCGGAAATTGACGGCGGACTGGATTTTAATGAAGCCGCCTCAAAATATTCGCAGGATCCGTCAGCAGTTCAAAATCGCGGCGCACTTGGATGGTTTACCGTTTTTCAGATGGTGACCCCTTTCGAGGATGCTGCATTTAATACTGCGGCAGGCAGGGTAACTGCACCGGTTCGAACACGTTTCGGATACCACCTGATCAAAGTAAATGATCTCAGAGAGGCGAAAGGTGAAATCAAAATTGCCCACATTATGAAGATGTTCCCTCCCGGGATGACCGATAAGACGAAGCAGGCATTGCGCGATTCCATAAACGATATCTATAGATTATTACAAAATGGCGGTGATTTTGCCCATCTGGCAGGTGTATATTCAGACGATCAGCGAAGTGCAGCCAATGGCGGCGAAATGCCTTACTTCGCTCGCAGCCGCATGATTCCTGAGTTTTCCGACCCGGCTTTTGCCCTTGCCAAAGATGGTGATATTACTCAGCCTGTTGAGACTGATTTTGGATTTCACATCATCAAGCGACTTGATTTAAAGCCTGTCCCTTCATTCAGTGATGCAAAGCGGGGACTTGAGGAAAGTATCAGACGCGATCCTGAGAGAAGCACACAAAGCAGGGACTTATTTATTGAAAAACTCAGAATTGACTACCGGTACATTAAAAATCAACAGGTTGTTGATAAAAAGATGGATGTGGTTGTTGGTTGGTTTAAGGAGGGAAATTTAGTTGTTCCGGATGATATTCGCGATTCTGACGTTTTATTTACCCTCGATGGCAAAGATTTTATTGCAAATGACTGGTATGAATATCTTTCAGAGCAATCGGTTAGTTCTGCGGATAATCCGCAGAAAATTATAGAAAATCAGTATACAGCATGGGAAGAGTTTGCAATTGTTCAATACGAAGATGGTAAGCTGGAAAACAAATACCCGGAATTCAGATCGTTGGTTCAGGAGTACCACGACGGGTTGCTTTTATTTGCCGTTTCAGAAAAGAATATCTGGCAACGGGCTTCTGCCGATACACTGGGGTTAATGTCGTTCTATGAAACGAACAAACAAAAATATATGTGGGGTGAACGATACAGGGGTGTAATTGTAACCTGTGCAGATCCTGATATTAAAGATGATGTGGAAGATAAGCTGGATCAGGGAATTCCTCCAGCAGAATTATATGACATGTTTGATGCCGGCGAAAATCAAATCCGGATTGAAGAGGGGGCCTGGAGCAAAGGCGAAAATAAGATTGTTGATTTTTATGTCTGGAGTGGGGTAAAGCCCGGGGAATGGAAGACAGAGTCGGGGTTCGTAAAGGGTGAGTTAATTGGCCCTGAACCAAAATTACTGGATGAGTCAAGAGGATTCCATATTTCTGATTATCAGCAATTCCTTGAAGAGGAGTGGCTCAGGGAACTAAAACAAAAGTACACTGTTAAAGTAAACAGGAGAGTACTAAAAACAATTGATAATGTGTAAACTGCTGGTCAGATATGTTCTTTTAGCGGGGATTGTTGCTCTTTTTTCTTGCAACCTGAGGAACGATTCCGAAAGAACCCCTTTGGCCAAAGTTGGGGAAAATATATTATTTCTTGATGATCTGCAATCGATACTGCCAAAAGGCTTGTCGCCTGATGACAGTCTTATGATGGCAGAAGATTACATAAAAAAATGGATAATGAATGAACTGCTTGTAAAGAAAGCGGAAGAGAATCTTTCGCCTTTGCAGAAGGATCTGACTAAAGAATTGAACGAATACAGGAGTTCCATGTTAACCTACAGGTACAAAATGGAACTGATGCTCCAACGACTTGATACTATTGTAGACGAGACAGAGATCTCTGCCTATTATGGGCAGAACAAGGAAAATTTTATTTTGAACAGGGATATTGTAAAGGCCATTTTTATAAAAATCCCTGCTGAGGTTACAAAACCTGAGCAGGTGAAGGTATTCTGTGAGCAGGTTTCTGACGATAACCTGCGGGAACTGGAGGAATTTTGCCTTAAATATGCCATCACTTTTGATATTTTTGTGGATAATTGGGTAGAACTCGAATTAATTGCACAAAATTTGCCTGAGCCGATAGAGGATAAAAACCGGTTTTTAAGAAGAAATGCAATCATTGAAATACGCGATAATGATTTTTATTATTTGCTTTGCGTAATTGATTACAGATTGGCCAATAGTCTGGCACCTGTCGAATATGTGAAGGAGAATATTAAAAATCTCATAATTAACAGAAGAAGAATTGATTTTTTAAAGAAAATAGAAGACGATGTTTATGTGGAAGGAGTCAGAAACAACAAGTTTAAATTTTATAGCTATGAGCCTGAAAAGTAAGTTGAAAAGAATATTGGGAATAGTAACATTCGGTGCCTGTCTTTTACCGGTTAATACATTATTTGCTCAGGATAAGGTAGTAGACCAGATAATTGCCGTAGTAGGTAACAATATTGTACTGAAGTCGGAAATAGAAGAGATGTTTAAGCAACAGCAGGCACAAGGTGTATCCACACAGGGCGATATGAAGTGTGAGATACTCGAGGATTTTCTGGTTGACAGATTGCTGATAGCTGAGGCATTGCTTGATACCAATATCATTGTGACAGATAACCAGATTAACCAGCAGATGGACCGCCAGTTGCAGATGTATATCTCCTATATCGGTTCGGAAAAGGAGGTTGAGACCTATTTTAAAAAGAGCATTCCCGAGCTGAAGGCCGAATTGCGTGATGTGATCCGTAACCAGCTTCTAAGTAGTCAGATGAAGAGTAAAATAGTTGAAAACGTTACCGTAACACCTTCCGAAGTTCGTTTTTTTTACCGGAACCTGCCTGAGGAAGAAATTCCCTTCATTCCCCCGCAATATGAATACCAGCAGATTACGATAATACCTGAAATTGAACTGGAAGAGGACAACCGGGTGAAGGCTCAACTCCGTGATCTCAAGAGAAGGGTAGAGGAGGGATCAACCTTTGCAACCCTGGCCGTTCTTTATTCTGAAGCGCCTGAATCAAGGCTTGGTGGTGAAATTGGTTACCAGGGCCGTGCCCAGCTCGATCCTGCCTATGCGGCAGCTGCTTTCAACCTTCGCGACGACAGGATTTCCAATGTAGTGAAGAGTGAGTTTGGATACCATATCATTCAGTTAATCGACCGCAAAGGAGAGCGCATAAATACAAGACACATTCTTATGAGACCCAAGGTCGCTCCTGAAGCCCTTGAGCAGGCTAAGATCAGACTCGACAGCCTTGCCAATATTATACGGAAGAACGACATTACCTTCGAAAACGCCGCCATGATGTTCTCACAGGATAAAACCACCCGCAACAATGGCGGCCTGGCCATAAATCCTGAAACATTGTCCTCAAAGTTTGCTGCTGAAGAATTGGACCCGGATATTAGCAAAATTATAACCTCATTGAAAATAAATGAGATATCAGATCCATTTCAGACCATTGATCTTGCCAACCGGCAAACTGTTTACAAAATCATACGCCTGGTCAATAAAACGGATGGTCAAAAAGCCAACCTGCAAAACGATTACCAGCATCTTGCTGAATTGTATCTTGAAAAGAAAAGAAATGAGGTGCTCGAAAAATGGATTTCCACCCAACAGGCAAGAACCTATATCAGAATTGATAATACATATGCCAACTGTAATTATCAGTTTGATAACTGGATTAAATAATTCGTATATAAAGATTTCTGATGGATTTACCCAAATTTAAGAATGACGTGGAGGCGCTTGATGCTCTCCGCGGCAAATACAAAGAACTTACAACTGAGATAACCAAAGTCATATATGGGCAGGACCAGATTGTAACACAAGTGCTTAACACACTCTTCAGTCGTGGGCACTGTTTGCTGATCGGCGTTCCCGGTCTTGCCAAGACCTTACTGGTCACTACTATATCGAAAGTGCTGGGATTAAAGTTTAACCGGATTCAGTTTACACCCGACCTTATGCCTTCTGATATCATCGGCACGGAGATCCTGGACAAGGATCGCCAGTTCAGGTTTGTAAAGGGACCCATATTTGCCAATGTTATCCTGGCTGATGAGATCAACCGCACACCGCCCAAAACACAGTCAGCGTTGCTTGAGGCCATGCAGGAGCGCTCAGTAACGGCAGCTGGGGAACAGCATGATCTCGACAGGCCATTTTTTGTACTGGCGACCCAAAACCCGATTGAGCAGGAGGGAACTTATCCTTTGCCTGAGGCGCAGCTCGACCGGTTCATGTTTTCTGTCTGGCTCGATTACCCTGCTTTTAAGGATGAACTTCTCATAGTCAGGAATACTACTTCTACCATGGAATTTGACCTTAAGCCTGTAATCAACGGTGCAGAGATTCAATTCTTTCAGGAGCTGATCCGAAAGGTCCCGATCAACGACAATGTAATACAGTACGCGGTAAAGCTTGCCGCAAAAACACGCCCCAATACAGAACTGGCTGCTGATATCGCCAATAAGTACCTGAAATGGGGCGCTGGTCCAAGGGCTTCGCAATATCTGGTGCTGGGTGCCAAAACACACGCAGCCCTCAATGGGAAATATTCTCCCGATATTGAGGATGTGCAGGCAGTCTCTGCCGCCATTCTGCGCCACCGGATCATTAAAAATTACAAAGCCGAAGCCGAAAACATCAGCGTGGATGAGATTATTTCCAAGTTGCTTTAGATGTGCGCCTTATACGTAAATAGAACAATTCATCGCTGTACTTTGGCTTTATTGCTGGTTGCAGCAACTGGTTTGTTTGAAACTGCCGGAGCACAGGAGAAGAAACGTATCGAAATTGAGCAGGCTGAAAGCCTTGAATCCAATGACCAGATAGTGGCCAACGCACAAAGGATACTCGGGAATGTCAGGATCAGACACAATGAAATTGTTATGCGGTGCGACAGTGCCTATGCCTATACCGGCACGAACAGGGTCGATGCATTTGGCAATGTGCATATTACTCAGGGAGATACGCTTCACCTATATGCTCGTATGGTAAAATACGACGGAGACCGGAGTTTTGCAAGAGCCATCGGAAATGTCAGGTTAATTAACAAAACAACCACACTCTTCTCTGATACCGTAGATTATGATATGGCGGCAAATATCGGTTCCTACGATGATTTTGGAAGAATAGAGGACAGTACCAATGTAATGACAAGTAAGATTGCCAGGTATTTTCTTGATGAGGATATCGTGTGGTTTTATCAGACTGTGGAAGGAAAGAATGAGAGCTACGTACTGACAAGCGACACGGTAAGATACAATACGGTATCAGGAATGTTTTACATGCAGGGGCCTACAACTATCCGTGATTCAGTTAATACTGTGTACGCCGAAGACGGTTGGTATAATTCGCAGTCCGGAGAAGCCCGATTGCTTAAGAATCCCCTGATATACAACGAAACCCAGCAAATCAAGGGGGATTCAATAGATTACAACCGCGATGTGGGATTTGGTCAGGCCAAAGGATCTGTTGAAATTATTGATTTCGACAATAATGTGATTGTAAGAGGCAACAATTCATGGTTTGATGAAGTCAATGAAATTGCCTTTATGACCGACTCAGCCGTTTTGGTAATGGTCAGTAAGGAAGATTCCCTGTTCCTTCATGCAGATACTTTAATGATGATACCCGACACTCTTAAGGATGAAAAAATAATTAAGGCGTTTTATGGGGTAAGGTTTTTCCGAAGCGATCTTCAGGGAAAATGCGACTCTCTGATATATTTCACACGTGATTCAGTAGTGCAGATGCACCGGGATCCGGTACTGTGGTCTGAAGTACATCAGCTTGAGGCTGATCTGATTGAGATGAGGACCCGTAGCAACGCACCTGACGAATTGCTTATGACCAACAATTCCTTTATTATATCCAGGCAGGATTCGGTCATGTTCGACCAGGTGAAAGGCAAAAACATGACAGGTTTTATTGTTGAAAATGCATTGCATCGAATCGATGTGGACGGGAATGGCCAAACTCTCTACTATGCCCGCGACAAAGGAAATGTAATCGGATTAAACCGGGCGGAGAGCAGCAAAATATCAATTACTTTTCAGGAGGGAAAAATACACGGCATCGCGTTTTATTCAATGCCTGAGGGAAAACTCACTCCAATACCTCAGCTGTCAAATGAGGATAGGAGACTTCCGGGATTCGACTGGAAAGAAAGCATCCGTCCACTCGATAAGGAAGATATCTTCAGGACTGAATAATAGACTGCAGTTTTCCACAAGTCATTTTTCCACTACTCTTCTTCCAAACGGAGCAAGCGCCAGCGACATGAGTTTGAAATGCTGCTTTGCCCAGGGTATGCCAATGATGGTTATGCCCAGCAATATCCCAAAAAATAAATGGGTAAGTACAATCCAGAACCCGGCCACAATTATCCAGATGATGTTCATAACAGTGGAAAGGCACCCGGGAGCCCAATCGCGCAATTGAATGGTTTTGTTGAATGGCCACAACGCAACGTGTGCAAGTTTGAATATCTGGAGTCCAAAAGGAATTCCAATGATAGTGAGACACAAAGCGATTGCCCCGACTACATATTCGATAAAGATAAAAATGCCGCCGAAAACCAGCCAGATGATGTTTCCCAATAAGCTCATATATATTTATTTACTATTAGTTAATCGACTCTTTGTATTTTTACACTTTTCGCAATTTCCACCTGCCCCGCCTGAATAGTATCAGGGCAATGACGGCAAGAACTGATTCGGCTATCACAATGGCCAGGCTGGCTCCCTGTAAGCCCATGTTTAGCACAATAGCCAGGATCCATGCCAGTGGGATTTCGATAATCCAGAAACAGACAAAGTTAATTAAAGAGGGAGTCATTGTATCACCACTCCCATTAAAACCCTGGATCATCACCATGCTCAATCCGTAAAAGATAAATCCAACGCTGATAATACGGAGTGCGCTGGCTCCCTGAAAAATCACCTCTGCATCCTGAATAAATATGCCAATAAATGACTCCGGCCAGACGATCATCGCTATGCATACCAAACCCATAAAGCACATGTTGATGTAAGTTGTAATCCATACCGAACGTTCAGCACGTTCGGGTGATCCTGCACCCAGATTCTGGCCTACCAGTGTTGCAGCAGCATTGCTGAGGCCCCATGCCGGCAGCAACAGAAACATGATTATCCTTATAGCTATGGTATATCCTGCCAGTGCCGACGCCCCAAATACGGCGATGATCCTGACCAGGAATATCCATGAGCTGGTGGCAATCAGGTTTTGCAATATCCCTCCCGCTGATAATTTTAGCAAACTAAGCATTATTGAGGGTTGAAAGCGCAAACTCTCCCGTGTAAGGTGTATCCGGTGGTGACTGCGAAAAAGCAGGTAAAACTGATAGATGACTGCGATGCTGCGTCCGATGGCTGTTGCGATGGCAGCTCCTTTTAAGCCGAGTGCCGGAATAGGACCCAGTCCGAAGATCAGTAACGGATCGAGAACCAGGTTGATCAGGTTGGCCAGCCACATCACCCGCATGCTAATGGCAGCATCGCCTGAACTCCTGAACACCGAATTGATGATGAATAAAAGCATGACAATACCGTTGGTGCCAAACATGATGGCAGGGTACATAAACCCTTCCGAAATCATCTCTTCGGAGGCACCCATCAACCGAAGAAACGGCTTTGCCCAAATGATACCGGGAATGGATATCAGACTGGAAACGAACAATGCCAGTAGTATAGCCTGAAATGCAGCCAGTCCGGCTTTCTTCGGGTCCTTTTCTCCTATACGGCGCGCTATAAGAGCCGTGGTGGCCATGCTGAGTCCCGAACCTATGGCATACACAATGGTCATAACCGATTCAGTAATGCCCACAGTAGCCACGGCGTTGGCCCCAAGTTTTGAAACAAAGAAAATATCCACTACGGCAAAAACCGATTCCATTATCATCTCAAGTACCATCGGAACCGCAAGGATAAAGATAGCCTGCCCCAGCCTGGTGGTGGTAAAATCCCGTTCCGTGCCGGCAACAGCCTCTTTGATATCTTTCCAGATTTCCCGAAAGTTTAACGGATTGGTCTGATCAGAGAATCTGCCATTATCTCTATTATCATTCATTTACAGGCGATGATTTTGCGATTACAGAAGAAGGATAGTATTAAAGATATCTTAAATAAATTAAATGCGAATATTGTTTAATTTGTGGTTGTTAAAAAGTAAACAAATTTAAGATTTTTTTGTTAAATGTTTTTGGATGGATAGATCAGAAATTTTACTGGTTTAGTAGTAACGATATAGTTTATGAGAGAGCGAATATATTCCATTAAAGACCTGGAGGTTTTGTCAGGCATTAAAGCCCACACCATTCGGATTTGGGAGAAGCGGTATAATCTGCTTGAACCTGACCGGACTGATACCAACATACGGATGTACAGTGACAATGATTTACGAAGGCTGCTCAATATTGCCTTTCTCGTTAATCATGGGTATCGGATTTCAAAAGTTTGTGAAATGGATGATGCGAAAATTGCCCACGAAATAATTAATCTTCAGCAAACAACCCCGGATGATGAGACTTTTCTTGAGCGAATGACTGTTCATATGATCAATTTTGATGGTCTCTCCTTTACACGTTTAATCAAGGATGTCATTGAGATGTATGGTTTTGATGAGGCAGTGAAAAGATTTTTCTTTCCTTTTTTCGAGAAAATAGGAATTTTCTGGCAGGTAGGGTCCATCTTCCCGGCCCAGGAACATTATATATCCAATTTGTTCAGACAAAAGCTGATTGCCGAAATAGATAACCTGGGGCCGGGTACTCCCGACCAGGAAATCATGCTTTTTTATCTTCATGAAGATGAAATGCACGAACTCAGCTTACTGTACTATAGTTATCTGGCCCGTAAAAAGGGTTTCCAAATCTACTATCTTGGTCAGAATATTCCGATGGATGACCTGAAACGTCTCGGCAAGATGGAAAGGATAAAGTATGTTTTTACCGTTTTTATCAATTCAATTGAAGCTGAAGAACTGGAGAAATACCTGTTTGATCTTCGGGAAATTTTTTCAAATCACAAGGTGCTTATTTCTGGCCTGCAGTTAAAACAGCACAGGCCTAAGATTCCTGCGGGTTTCTCCATTATCGAGTCATACAAGGATTTTGAGAAAATGGTTTCAATCTGATGCTATTATTTCCCCATGATTTTGCCTATCTTCGGGCAAAAATTCACCATCATGGAATATAAAGCATTTCACAAGCTCTCCTACGGATTGTACATAATCGCCTCCGAATTCCAGGGCAAAAAGTCCGGATATATCGGAAATACTGCTTTTCAGGTAACTTCTTCACCACCCCAGATTGCCATCAGTTGCCATAAAAAAAATGACACATCCGACATCATTCTTAAAAGTGGCGTTTTTTCATTGTCCGTGCTTCGCAAGGAGGTAAGCACTTCTTTGATAGGTGAGTTCGGGTTTATGGCGAGCAGTGAAATCGACAAATTTGCCAAAGTAAAAGTAGAAACCCATACCACCGGCGCTCCCATTGTAGTTGAATCTGTAATTGCCTGGTTAGAATGCCGGGTGGTGCAGACTCTGGACGTAGGCTCGCACACGCTGATCATCGGAGAGGTGGCCGACAGCAGGTTGCTTTCAGATGAAGAGCCGCTGACATATGATTATTACCGGGAGAAATACAAAATGCTTGCACCCCGAAATGCACCAACCTATATTGAGAAGGAAAAACTGGACAGCGAAAAACCCCCGCAGGAAAAACCTGTCGTTGTTGTCACTGAAGATTCAGGAATTGAAACGGCCGATGCTGATGATGAGGATTATATTTGCACAATTTGTGGTTATGTGTATAATCCTGAGGAGGGGGACCTTTCCATGGGAATTCCCCCGGGAACACCCTTCTCCGATTTGCCTGAAGATTACCGTTGCCCAATCTGCAATGCCGATAAGGATTATTTCAAGCCGGTGAGCTGAGTACCCAACTCTTCCGGCTGTTCTTTTGGATTACAATGAACGGTGTGTCCCGTCACAGAAAGGTTTATTGGACGAATGTTTGCAGTTGCATAGCCACACATCCTTTTTTCCCTCAATTTTAAAAGCTACGGGTG
>CAYMXK010000114.1:2765-12295 GCA_964393915.1 uncultured Prolixibacteraceae bacterium | reverse complement strand
CCCCAGGGAACCCTGTTCGCACACCACCGGAATTACATGCTGGTTAAAAAGATCGATTATTCGCTGCACCGTAATGAGTTGAACGGCAGAATTGCCCTTTGCCAGTGCATGCGCCTTCAGCAACAACATCAATCTTACCACGTCGTGAGGCACCTCGGGTCCCAGATTGCAGGCGTGGGACAGCACCAGGTTTTCCTGAAGCTTGCTCAGATCGTCCTTCGATATTTCAATGTCACAAAGCGCGCCGAATCCGGTAGTAATTCCATACATGGGTCCACTGGATTCATTGATTTTCCTGTCGAGGTAGGACTTGCTTTTCCGGATCAGTGCAACAGATTCATCCGATAACTGCAGCGTGTAATCCTTCTCCAGGATCTCTTCAATGATCTCAAAGGTGAGATCAGCCGGCGATATAAGGTGTATTTTTGTCTTCATTGGAGTGTTTTCGTAAAACTCCATAAAGGTGAGGTAATTTTTACATCCCTGAAAGGATTTTTATCAGTTCTCCGGCCGAAACCAGACTTTGTTCGCCAGTGGCCATATTTTTCACCGTCAGCTTGTTATCCTGCATTTCCGATTCCCCTGCGATAACAACAAAGGGAATTTCCTTGCGGTTGGCATAAATCATCTGCTTTTTCATTTTATCTGGCTCCGGAAATATCTCTGCATTTATCCCGTGTTTACGGAGCAGGGTCAGCACAGGAAGAATATACGCCTCTTCGGCAGCACCAAAATTGACAAACAACACGCGCGAGGCTTCCAGGTTTTCCTTAGGGAAGAGATCGAGGTGCAGGAGTACATCATAAATGCGCTCTGCTCCAAAGCTAACTCCTACCCCTGAGACTTCGGGCATTCCGAATATCCCGGCCAGGTCGTCGTACCGGCCTCCACCACATATACTGCCAATGTTTTCATCGAGTGCCTTTACTTCGAAAATAGCTCCCGTGTAGTAGTTCAATCCGCGGGCGAGGGTTAGGTCGAGTTCAACCGCTGTGTTCAGGTCAAACCGGCTCAGGTAACCAAACAACGACTGCAGTTCCTCCACGCCCTTCATGCCGGTTTCAGATGCAGAGAGAAGGTGACTAAGTGACTCGATTTTCTGCGGGGTATCTCCTTCCAGAAGCAATATCGGCTTGAGTTTTTCGATGGCCTCAGCAGGGATGCCCCTTTCCATCAGCTCTTCAGTTACTTTTTCGAGGCCGATCTTTTCCATTTTATCGATGGCTACCGTGATATCCACGATTCTGTCAGACTGCCCGATGATTCCCGCAATACCCGCCAGAACTTTCCTGTTGTTGATTTTCACTACGGTGCGAATCTTTAGCCTCGTAAAGATATCATCGATGATCTGCACCAGTTCAGCCTCATTGAGGAGACTATTGCTGCCGATAACATCCACATCGCACTGGTAAAATTCCCGGTAACGTCCTTTCTGAGGCCGGTCGGCCCGCCAAACCGGCTGTATCTGGTAACGCTTAAACGGAAAAACCAGTTCATTGCGGTGCTGCACAACAAAACGGGCAAAAGGGACAGTCAGGTCATACCTGAGACCCTTGTCGGCAATTTGGCCTGACACAGTGTTGGATTCAGCCTCCGACAACAAGGATTGTGGCACTTTCGACAGAAAATCGCCTGAATTTAAAATCCGGAACAGCAATTTATCGCCCTCTTCACCATATTTCCCCAGCAGGGTGGATAAATTTTCCATGGCAGGTGTTTCTATGGGTTGGAACCCGTAAAGCCTGAATACCTGCCTGATGTTATCAAAAATATAGTTGCGCCTGGCCATTTCGACCGGCGTGAAATCCCTCGTCCCTTTGGGTATGGATGGTTTTTGTGCCATTGTAATTCTTCTTTTTTAATATATCAGATATTAGGAGGGCAAAAGTACAATTTTCCGGAAAACTGGCTGATGCCACTCTGCAAAAGTTATATCCCCTTAAAAAACGGGTATACAATACTAAAAATCAGGCTTTATTCTGATCCAGGATGGGGGAATACCTTCTTTCTTCCTGAATATCCGGCTGAAATAATGCACGGATTCAAATCCCAGGTCATGCGCCACCTCCTTAACACTCTTTTCGCTGTAGAGCAGCATCTCCTTTGACTTCTGGATTCGCAATCCCAAATGATACTGATTGGGCGACATGCCGGTATACTTTTTATACATTTTGCGAAATGTACTGTAGCTGACATTTAAAATGGCTGCCAGTTCTTCAATACTGATGTTTTTATTAAGATTATCCCTCATGTACAGATTTGCTTTGCGGATATTCCGCTCTATCTCCGTATTGGCAAATCCGGAGTTTTTAACGACTGATATAATATGGCCAAAAATGTACAGCAATTTCCCTGCACACTCCTGTTGGTAACCCGGTTTTTCGTCAATTGCCAGATCAATGATTTCGTTGAATACATTTAATAATGATTCCTGAAAACCAATTTTCAGTACGGGATTATACTTTTTGAACATCTCATGCTGAAAAATCCTTTCCGTGAACAATCCGTTAAAACCTATGAAATGCTCTGTCCAGCCGGTACGGGTATCGGGTTTGTACCGGTGCCAGACCCCCGGAAACAGGAACAGCATGGTTCCGGGAAATATCCTGAATTTCCCTTCATTGGTCTCCATAATACCTGAACCGTCGGTAATATAGTTGATCTGAAACTCATCAAGGGTGCGACCGTTGCTCCACCTGAAATAGTAATTATCGGGGTGCCCGCTTAACGGATAATTGCTGTTTGCCAGTATCTTTGCACACCCGGCTACATTAATGAACAACCCCCATCGCATATCCTCCTCACTTGCAGTGACATACTTAAATTTTTCTTTCATGCTGTTATAGTCAAAAAGTGCAACAAAATAACCAAAAAGTGTATTGATAATACATCCCTGGCTGATTATTTTTGTTCCGCATGTCTCTGACATTGCCACAATAAGGCATTTTATTTCTAAACTTTTAAAATTATAACCATATGCATGCCATTTTTGGAATTATTTATCACACGCTGGGCGGAATCGCATCCGGCAGTTTTTACATGCCTTTTAACAAAGTTAAAGGATGGAATTGGGAAAGTTATTGGATTGTGGGTGGCCTTTTCTCCTGGCTGATCGTACCTCCCCTGGTTGCTTACATAACAATTCCCGATTTTATGGCAATTATCACATCAGCCACTAACCAGATTATCTACTTTACATTCCTGATGGGTCTTCTTTGGGGAGTGGGTGGCCTTACCTACGGACTTGGCGTACGCTATCTGGGGATGTCTCTTGGAAATTCAGTAGTTCTTGGCTTTTGTGCTGCTTTCGGCGCCATTGTACCATCTATTTATTACAGCTTCAACTATGTTGAAGGTAAAATATCATTTATCGATATGATTAACAGCACCGGAGGAAGAATCGTCCTGCTTGGTGTTTTGGTTTGTCTCGTCGGAATTGCCATATCGGGCTGGGCCGGAATGATGAAGGAAAAAGAACTTACAGAAGAGCAGAAGAGAAAAAGCGTGGCAGAATTCAGCCTGGTAAAAGGATTGATCATTGCAGTATTTTCAGGAATTCTGAGTTCATTCTTCAATTTTGGTATTGAAGCCGGAAAATCAATGGCCGACGTTGCGGCTACATTGCCCGATAAACTTTTTGAAGGATCAAGTGCACTTTTCCAAAATAACGTAACCTTCGTGGTTATACTTTGGGGCGGATTGACAACCAACCTTATCTGGACAACCATTTTAAGCCTCAAGAACAAGAGCTATACGGATTTTGTAAACAAAGCGACTCCCATTAAGATGAATATTGCATTCTCTGCACTGGCCGGGACTGTCTGGTTCCTGCAATTCTTCTTTTATGGCATGGGCGAGAGTAAACTGGGCAACGGAGCCAGCTCCTGGATTTTACATATGTCAACCATAATCCTTACCTCCAACTTGTGGGGCATTTATCGCCAGGAGTGGAAAGGGACATCTTCAAGAACAAAACGGACAATAACCACGGGAATCGCGGTGATTATAGCATCTGTTTTTCTGGTAGGTATCGGCAATACTATGTAATACTTTAAAGATGAAGAGAGTAGCTTTTAAAATGTACCTTAGTGAAGGTATGAAGCAGGAATACAGGAAACGGCACGATGAAATCTGGCCCGAACTTGTAAAACTATTGAAAGACAATGGGATAAGCGAATATTCCATCTTTCTGGATGAAGAAACGAACACACTTTTTGCCTTCCAGAAACAGTCTGCTGAGGGAGGCTCGCAAGATCTCGGACAAACGGAAATTGTTAAAAAATGGTGGGCTTACATGGCCGACATCATGAAAGCAAATCCTGATAATTCCCCGGTTAGCGTTCCGCTGGAAGAAGTTTTTTACCTTGATTAAAATATAAAAAAAATACCATAAAATCATATTATCATGGCAAACAAAGAATTGATTACCAAGGCTTACGAAGTAGCCAAAGAACAATATGCAGCACTCGGTGTTGACACCGACAGTGTACTGAAGAAAATGAACAATGTGGTGATTTCACTGCACTGCTGGCAAACCGATGATGTAGGCGGTTTTGAAACCCCAGACGCGGAACTTTCAGGTGGCGGAATCCAGGTTACAGGCAATTATCCGGGCAAGGCCACCAACATACCTCAAATGCGTGCGCATCTCGATAAAGTGATGTCGCTGCTCCCCGGAAAGCAAAGATTGAACCTTCATGCCATTTATGGAGATTTTGCCGGAAAAAAGGTCGACAGGAATGAAATTACGGTCGAGCACTTCCAGGGATGGATTGATTGGGCAAAAGAACGTGGTATTGGCCTCGATTTTAATCCAACCTGCTTCTCACACCCCCGGGCCGAAGATGGATTTACTTTGTCGAGTAAAAATGAAGAGAACCGGAAATTCTGGGTCGAACATGTGAAATGTTGCCGGAAAATTGCTGCCGAAATGGGCAAACAGCTGGGAGTGCCCTGCGTAAATAACATCTGGATTCCTGACGGATCAAAAGATGTTCCTGTTGACCGCAACGGATACCGCACTTTGCTCAAAAAATCTCTCGATGAAATCTTCGTCGATGAATATCCAATTGAGTATCTTAAAGATGCCGTTGAAAGTAAACTTTTTGGCATCGGTGCTGAGTCTATGACCGTTGGCTCACACGATTTCTACCTCGGATACGCCGTTAAAAACAATAAACTGATTTGCCTCGACAACGGCCATTTCCATCCCACCGAACAGGTTGGTGATAAAATTTCGGCCTGTTTGCAGTTTGTTGATGAAGTCTTGCTGCATGTTACGCGGCCGGTTCGCTGGGACTCTGATCATGTGGTCACCCTCGGAGAGGAACTTCAATTGATCGCTTCGGAGATCGTCCGCAATAATTTCCTCAGCCGGGTAAATATCGGACTCGACTTTTTCGATGCTTCAATAAACCGGATCGGGGCATATGTTGTCGGAACCCGTGCCACACAGCAGGCCTTTTTAATTGCCATGCTCGAGCCAACTTCCGCAATAGTGGAACTCGAAGAAAAAGGAAAAAACTTTGAACGCCTCGCCATGCTCGAAATCATGAAGACCAAACCTTTCGGTGCAGTCTGGGATTATTACTGCATGATCAGCGATGTAGCAGTTGCAGAAGACTATATTGCTGAAATTCAGGAATTTGAAAAGATTTCTTAAGCAATTTTGAATCACCAGCTTACAACAAAAACACCTAAATTAATCCAATGAAAGCAGTTCTGATTACCAGTTTTGTGGTTACTCTGTTATTTCTGTCAGGATGCACTTCACCTGCCAGTCTGAGTCCGGAAGAATACACTTCGATCCAGGAGAGTTTTACGGTACCACACGACACGAATGTGGTATGGTGCTACTATTACTGGATTGGTGATGACATATCCCGTCATGGCGTTACCAAAGACATGGAGGCCATGAAAGAATTCGGGATCGGGGGGATTCTGATCGGAAATATAAATCCTGATGAAAAGGATGGCCGGGTACCCCTCTTCAGCGAAGAGTGGTGGGATATCACTGTGCACGCCGTTAACGAAGGGCAAAGGCTCGGCATTGATGTGGGCTTCTTTAACTGTCCGGGCTGGAGCCAGAGTGGCGGACCATGGGTAACTTATGACAAAGCCATGCGCCATCTGGTCTATTCCGAAATGCAGGCCGAAGGACCCGGGAAAATCAATCTGACCCTGCCTAAGCCTGCTGATGAATTCCAGGACACTTATGTACTGGCCTTCAAATCGATAGAAAAGGAATCTGTAAAAGCAGATCATTCCAACAGTACCGTCATTTCTTCTCCTGCCGTCGTGAACCCGCTCAGCTGGCTGGATGGCGACCACAAAACTGCAGCTCTTTTTGAAGTGTCAAATACTGCCACATACACCATCACTATTAAGCCTGAAAATGAAATCACGGCCCGCAGCATTTTGCTCTATCCTGCCCAACCCGGTTTTAAGTGTGATGTCGATCTGCAAGCCAAAGTGGATGGCACATTCAAATCAATAAAGACGTTCACGTTTGACCGGCGCAACCCAAGAGTTAACGTCGGGCCGGTAACTCACGGACCGGTTTCCGTTTCCTTGCCTGAAACAACATCCGGCGAGTTTCAGCTGATTTGCACCAGGCTTTCCGGAACTGCACCGAAAGCAGGCTTCTCAGAAATAGTGATTACAGAAGCACAGGTATTGGAAAATTATGTTGAAAAAAGCCTTGGAAAGATGCATCCAACGCCTCTCCCATCCTTTGATTCGTACATGTGGCCCGAACAGCATCTGTCGGATGAAGCAGGCCTGACAATATCCGAAGTAATCAATGTGAGCAGCAGTCTGGATAAAAACGGGAACTTCACATGGGAGGCCCCGGAAGGCAAATGGACCATACTCAGGATAGGCATGACCCCTACAGGCACCGAAAACTCACCAGCCGCACCGCAAGGGAAAGGATATGAGATAGACAAGGCCAGCGAAGAACTGATCCGGTTTCATTTTACCCAGTTCATGGGAGAAATAATCAAGCGGGTTCCCGAAAAAAGCCTGCCTGCATTAAAATATGTAATTGCCGACAGCTATGAAATGGGATCTCAAAACTGGACCGATGGCTTTGAAGAAAGGTTCGAGGCAAGATTCGGATACAATCCGGTGAAGTATCTCCCGGTTTTCTCCGGGCGGATTGTGGGAAGTGCCGATGAATCAGACAGATTTCTATGGGACCTGCGGAGGGCAGTGGCCGATGATATCGCATATGAATACGTTGGCGGTTTGAGCAAAATAAGCAACGAGCACAATATGAAATTATGGCTCGAAAACTATGGTCACTGGGGATTCCCTTCTGAATTCCTGACCTATGGCGGAAAGTCCGACCTTGTAAGTGGCGAATTCTGGAACGAAGGGGAACTGGGGAACATCGAATGCAAATCAGCCTCCTCGGCGGCCCATATCTATGGAAAACCAGTCACTTCGGCCGAAGCGTTCACCGCCAGTCAGAGAGACTATGTCCGCCACCCTGCCCTGCTTAAGAAACGCGGCGACTGGAGTTATACTGAGGGAATAAACCATTTCGTACTGCACGTGTATATCCACCAACCCGATGATGATAGAATTCCCGGAGTAAATGCATGGTTTTCAACTGAATTTAACAGGCACAACACCTGGTTTGATCAGGGAAAATTATGGACCGATTATCTGAGACGCTGCCAGCACATGTTGCAAAAAGGGAAATATGCCGCCGATGTCTGTTACTTTATAGGTGAAGATGCTCCCAAAATGACAGGAACCCGCGATCCCGAATTACCGGAAGGATATTCCTATGATTATATCAACGCAGAAGTTATCTTTCAGCGCTTATCAGTGAAAGAGGGAAGATTAACGTTACCCGACGGAATGAGCTATGCCCTGATGGTGCTTCCTCAGTTAAACACCATGCGCCCTGAGCTTCTTTCCAGAATAGAGGAACTGGTTAAACAGGGAGCGACCATTCTTGGGCCACGCCCTGATCATTCTCCCAGTTTGCAGGGGTATCCGCAAAGCGATGAAATGGTTAAACAAATCGCATCCCGCCTGTGGACAGATAATTATTCGAACGGGAAACTGGTGAATAATTATGGCAGCGGGTATGTTCTCGATGGAATGGATATACAGGAGGCTCTCGATCTGATCTATGTCACCAAAGATATCGACTTTGAAGGAGAACCTCCGGTGCTGTGGACCCATCGCACACTGCCAGGAATGGAAATCTATTTTATTACCAACCAGAGCAGTGAAAGGATCGAAATTAACCCCTCGTTCCGGGTTTCCGGACTAAATCCACAGTTATGGGATGCAGTTACAGGTGAAATCAGAGTATTGAACGATTTTACGGTCCAAAACGACAGGACCAATGTTCCTCTGGTACTGGAAGGCCTTCAGAGCTGGTTTGTGGTGTTTACGAACGAAGAGAATGACCGAACAGCAAAAGGATATGCCAAAAACTTCCCTGCCAGTGAAACGCTGCTTACCCTGGGCGGTGAGTGGACAGTTGACTTTCTGAACAAGGAAACAGGTCCTTCCTCACCTGTGGTTCTTTCGGCGTTAAAGGACTGGACAACATCAGACGACGAACGGATAAAATATTATTCAGGCACGGCAGTCTATAAAACAACTTTTAATTTAGATCAGGTTCCGCAAGATGGCGATCTGTTCCTGAATCTTGGAGATGTTGGTGTCATGGCCCGCGCCAGGCTAAACGGTATAGAACTGGGTGGCGCATGGATTGCACCCTTCAGGATAGCCATAGGAGACAATCTGAAAGCCGGGGAAAACTCCATTGAGATTGAGGTGGTTAATACCTGGAGAAACCAGATTGTTAAAGATATGGCTCTCCCTGAAAACGAAAGATATGCCCGGACACTGGTGACAGATGCCAAACCAGGAGAAGCGCTTCAGGCTTCCGGACTGAAAGGACCTGTCAGTTTGGAACGGATATTTTAACCCGATCTTTCAAGCCCGGGGTTATTTTTACAGGAGGATGCTTTGTGCATTTCCCTCCTGTAAAATGTTTTGGAGGCAACTGGATTCCAAAACATAAAACACACCATTATGAGACCGAAGGATTTGTCGAAATTTTTACGACATTCGTAGCCTCTAAAAAGCATAACAATGGATAAGAAAAAAAAACAGGGCCGATATGAGCGCATATACAAACAGCTGGAGGTACTCCTGACGAAAAGCAACGACAGAGATGCGCGCATGGCTACAATTGTGGCAGTTCTGCACCATAAAATGGATTATTTTTTCTGGACAGGCTTTTATATGCTGGCGGAAGGCGAATTGATTGTCAGGAACTACCAGGGGCCGGTGGCCTGCCAGGTGCTTGAAAAAGACATAGGAGTATGCTGGGCCGGGATTAATAGAAAAGAAACCATTGTTGTCGAAGACGTTCATCAGTTCCCCGGGCATATAGCCTGTGATTCAAGATCAAATTCTGAGATTGTGGTGCCCTTCTATAATAACCAGGGGGAAATAATAGGTGTACTTGATGTTGACAGCAAAGAAAAGGCGTCATT
>CAYMXK010000114.1:0-2665 GCA_964393915.1 uncultured Prolixibacteraceae bacterium | reverse complement strand
ATCCACTTCAACAGCAGGTGTTTCAACTTCGGGAGCCTTAACTTCTGCAACAGGTGTTTCAGCTTCGGGAGCCTTAACTTCCGCAACAGGTTTACTTTCAGCGACGGCTTTGGCAGGAGCAGTTTTGGCAACAGGGGCAACTTCATCAGCTTTTTTACCTGCGCCTCTTCTTGAACGCTTCTTTTTGCCTTTTTTGCTGTCGTCTTTCGATGCCAGCATAGCTTCGTTGTAATCAACAAGCTCCATCATGCACATTTCTGCGTTATCACCCAAACGGTTTCCCGTGCGCAATATCCGTGTATAACCTCCCGGACGGTCGCCGATTTTGGCGGAAACCTCGCGGAACAACTCAGATACGGCTTCTTTGCTTTGCAAATAGCTGAAAACTACACGCCTGGCATGAGTGGTGTCGTCCTTCGATTTGGTAATCAGCGGCTCCACATACATGCGCAACGCTTTTGCCTTAGCTATGGTGGTGGTAATCCGTTTATGAAGGATCAACGAACTGGCCATGTTGGAAAGCATGGCTTTCCTGTGAGCACTTTTTCTTCCTAAATGGTTAAATTTCTTATTGTGTCTCATTGTAACTAATCCTTGTCTAATTTAAATTTCACAATATCCATCCCGAAATTCAATCCCATACCCAGCAGAAGGTCATCCAGCTCGGTAAGCGACTTTTTGCCGAAATTACGGAACTTCAAAAGGTCATTACGATTGTATTGTACCAGTTCACCCAAAGTTTCAACATCGGCAGCTTTCAGACAGTTGAGGGCGCGAACCGAAAGATCGAGATCGACCAGTTTGGTTTTGAGCAGCTGTCGCATGTGCAATACTTCTTCATCAAATTCCTCATTGGTAAATTTCTCTTCAGCATCGATAGTAATTTTTTCGTCTGAGAAGAGCAGAAAATGATAAATAAGAATTTTTGCAGCCTCTTTCAATGCGTCCTTTGGTTGGATGGAGCCATCGGTATTGATTTCAATCAGCAGTTTTTCGTAGTCGGTCTTTTGTTCCACACGAAAGTTTTCAACTGAGTATTTTACCTTTTCGATCGGGGTAAAAATTGAGTCGATTGGAATTACCCCGAACTCTGCTTCTGCCGGACGGTTTTCCGCAGCAGGTACATAACCGCGACCTTTTGTAACGGACAACTCGATCACAAGTTTCACATCGGGCTCCATTTTGCAAATAACGAGATTGGGGTTTAAAACCCTGAAACCTGTCATAAACTTATTGATATCGCCAGCTGTAAACTCTTCCTGCCCTGAAATTGTAATGGATACCTTTTCAGTCTCTACATCCTCCACTTCCCGTTTAAAACGCACCTGTTTAAGATTCAGGATAATGTCGGTAACATCTTCAATTACACCCTTAATGGTGGAGAACTCATGATCTACCCCGTCAATTTTCACTGTTGAAATAGTGAAACCTTCGAGTGAAGACAAAAGGATTCTCCTCAGGGCGTTACCGATAGTGATACCGTAGCCTGGTTCAAGTGGTCTGAATTCGAATTTTCCGTATTTCTCACCGGATTCAATCATTACAACCTTGTCAGGTTTTTGGAACGCTAGTATTGCCATAATAACCTTTTGTAATATTATTATTTCGAGTACAACTCAACGATAAGTTGTTCTTTAATGTTTTCAGGAATGTCGTCGCGTTCGGGGCGATTGAGGAATTTACCCACCATCTGGGTATTTTCCCACTCAATCCAGCCGTAGCGATTGTGTCTGCGAGAGTGTAATGATTCGGTGATGATTTCAAGCGATTTGGATTTTTCGCGAACTCCCACCATATCACCGGGTTTCAGGATGTAAGAAGGTATGTTTACCAGTTCTCCGTTTACCAGCACGTGTCTGTGTGTTACAAGCTGACGGGCTCCGGCTCTTGATTTTGCAATACCCATACGGAATACAACGTTGTCAAGTCTCGATTCCAGTAATTGTAACAATACTTCACCTGTTTTCCCTTTACTGGCGGCAGCTTTCTTGAAAAGTCCACGAAACTGGCGTTCCAAAACACCATAGGTGTACTTGGCCTTTTGCTTTTCCTTCAGCTGCAAACCATATTCTGATTTCTTCCTCCTCTTGGCATTCAATCCGTGCATGCCCGGAGGGTAATTTTTATGATCGAAAACTTTATCGGGTCCAAAAATGGGTTCACCAAATTTTCGTGCAATTTTAGATTTTGGTCCTCTATATCTTGCCATTACCTTTACTTTTAAATATTATACACGTCTTCTTTTAGGAGCCCTGCAACCATTGTGCGGCATAGGCGTCACGTCGACAATCTCCGATACCTGGATACCAGAATTGGAAACCGCCCTGATGGCAGATTCTCTTCCGTTGCCGGGTCCTTTTACATAAGCTTTAACCTTGCGCAAGCCAAGATCGAATGCTGTTTTAGCGCACTCTTCGGCTGCAACCTGGGCAGCATATGGAGTGTTTTTCTTTGAGCCACGGAATCCTTTTTTACCGGCCGACGACCAACTGATCACCTCACCATTCATATTGGTAAGTGTAACGATGATGTTGTTGAAAGACGAGTGTACATGGAGCATTCCATTTGAATCTACTACAACAACCCTTTTTTTACTTGTTCCAGCTTTTTTTGCCATAATTTAAAATCCTTATTTAGTGGCTTTTTTCTTGTTAGCAACAGTTTT
>CAYMXK010000113.1:0-12315 GCA_964393915.1 uncultured Prolixibacteraceae bacterium | reverse complement strand
GCATTTCCTTTGCGACCTTCAGCGTTGCAAAGGCGCCTGTTGTGTTGAAGGAGATTCGGGAGCCCCCCTTTCTGCCGGCGAAGCCGAAGCAATTGAAAAGGATTATCATGAGTTTGAAGGTTACCTGCCCGAACACCATAAGGAGGAGATCCTGAAACAGGGCTATTCGGTTATCGACAACGACGGTGATGTGGTTACCCCATTGGTGAACAACAGGCAATGCGCATATTCTTTTTATGATGAAGGAAACATCCTGAAGTGCTCCATAGAGAAGGCCTTTTTCGAAGGCAAGACCACTTTCAGGAAACCGGTTTCTTGTCATCTCTTCCCCATTCGTATCACTGTTTATAAGCGTTTTGACGCAGTAAACTACCAGCAGCTCGATATCTGCAAGGCGGGCAGGGAGTGTGGCCGTGCCAGCCGGTTGCCGCTTTACCGGTTTCTGAAAGAACCCTTAATCAGGAAATATGGGGAGGAATGGTATGCCCAGCTGGAGGAAGCCGCTAAATTTTTGCTTAAGAAGCAATAAAACTAATTTTGCCTAAGATTTCCTTTCTTTCTGGTCATGTCTCAAATGCCTGCTGTATGCTGCCTTTCACTGTTCTTCCTACCAGCTAAACTTTATATTGTGCTTTTCCGGATCAATATTCCAGGTGGTGATAAGGTTTTTCGCCATGCGCATATCATATCTTTCACGACCACTTTTGGATTGTGACTGCACAGCTTTAATTACAGCGGACTGAATTCCCTGGTCGGTTGTACCTGTTACCGATACGACATTCAGTGCATGGCACCGGCCCATCTCGCCGGATTCTGTTATGATTCTCCCCAGAGTCTGCAGCGCAGGGGCGGTTTCTCCCAGGTTGTATAATGCTTCGGCTGCTACTGCAGCCACATTGGGTGATTCGTCGTTCAGTGCCTCCATTAAGACAGGAATTGCAGGGCGTGCATCCTCCTTCAATATCAAAAGCCCTGTTGCTCCCCAGTACCTGATGGCACTGTCGCTGTTCTTCAAGTTTGCCACAAGGGTTTCAAAATCGCGTGCCGATGCCGATGACCCCAGGTTGGCAGCTTCAACGATTTCCCTGTAAGGCAACCCGGGCTGACGGAAATAATCGTAAATAGGTTGTCCTGCTGACCTCGTGGAACGGTCTGCTTCAGGAATAAACCCGGTGTCGAGGATGCGCACGCTCCAGTTAAGGCATTCATTTCTCATGCGGTTCAACACTTCTGCATGCGCCGGATCACCGGCCAGGTTGTTTACTTCCCATGGATCGTTTTCTGAGTCGTAAAGTTCTTCTGCCGGTTTGGGAAGCCAGAAACGGCTCTGAATTTCATTGCACTGCCCGTTTTTAAAGGCTTCTTCCCATGAACGTACAGAGGGAGCCTGCCAAAGGTATTCGATGTGCTGTCCGAGTGGTCTGTATGGCATATAATTGCGGATATAACGGTACTTTTTGTCCCTGACTGCCCGGCTCATATCATACCTTTCGTCCATCCGGTCCCTGAACATGAAGGCGTATTCCGGATCAGCCGTTTTCTGGTCGCCCAGAAAGGCACTTCCCTGAAGATATTCCGGTACCGGGATGCCAACAATGCTTAGTAGTGTGGGTACCAGGTCGACAAAGCTGATTAACCGGCCCACTTTACTGGCAGGCTTTTGAGCAGGGAAAAGATATTTGTATTTTTCAGGAATCCTGACAATAAAGGGTACCCGTGTTCCCGAGTCGTACACGAACCGTTTGCTGCGGGCTAAAACCCCACCATGGTCGCCATAATAAAACACAATCGTGTTTTCTGCCTCGCCACTCTCCTCCAATTCCTGAAGCACGGTTCCGATCCAGGCATCCATGTCTTCGATTTTATCATAATACTGTGCCCAGTCGTGACGGAAGTCCGGCGTATCGGGGTGATAGGGAGGAAGCTTTACTTTTTTGGGGTCATGCCTCAGTTCTTCGGCGGGTGTTCTCTTATGAAGCGAACTTTCATGCGATATGGTGGAATTAAATACTGCAAAGAAGGGTTGTCCCGGCTGACGGTTTTTGTAGTGGGCCGTCCTGCTCGATTCATCCCATATCCCCCGGGTTTGCTCTGCCGGAAGATTATAATCCTCCTTAACATTGTTGGTGCAATAGTAGCCGGCTTCACGCAGGTAAACGGGGTATGGCTTAACGATATCTGATTTGGGATACTGGCTTCTCATATGCTGGTTCCCGCCCGATGAGGCGTATACTCCCGTGAGAATGGTATTCCTCGCAGGGGCGCAAACCGGTGCATTGGCAAAGGCATGTGTGTAAAGAAATCCCTGCGACGCCAGTTTGTCCATGTGGGGAGTGGTTGCGAGTTCGTCACCGTAGCAGCCGGCAAACGGACTGTTGTCCTCGCTGGTAATCCAGAGGATATTCGGTAATTCTTCCGGCCTTTTTTCCTGGCAGCTGGCGAGCAGCCCTATGGAACAAATCCCGGTGAGTGCCGGGATCATAAGTTGGTTAAATCTCATTCTGATATTTTTAGCTGGCCTGCAATGGCCGGTTGATGTTAATAATATATGCAGTTATCTCGACATTAATTCGATTCTGTTTCCGTCAGGGTCTAATATGATACTTTCATAGCAGCCATCGCCGGTAATCCGGGGTTCTCCGATAACGGTAAAGCCATCCTCCCTGAGCTCCTGGGTTTTCTTATCCACATTTTCCCTTGTTCGCATATCCAGGGCAAAATGAATGATACCGGAGTATTGTTTCATTGGGTTGTTCCTGTTCTTCGGAACGTTTGGCATTTCCATGATCTCGAGCCGGCATTCACCATCGAAACTGATAAAATAGGAACGAAATTCCCTGGTGTGGTTATAATAGGGCTTACCTGGTGTGGCATCAAAATAGTGCATGTAAAAATTTTTCATCCCTTCCAGATCGTAAGTCCAAATGGCAATGTGATCTATCTTCATGGTGGTTGATTTTAATCGCTATGCGCAAATATAGTAAGAATGCGGCTCACTTTGATGACAGAAAGGCGGTTTTTTAAAAGTACCAATCCTTTAAAAATTGATCGGCAAAGTCAAGCATATAATGATGCCTCTTTTCAGCCAGTTTAATGGCTGTTGCAGTGTTCATCCGGTCTTTCAGATGCAGCAGCTTTTCATAAAAATGATGCAGTGTAGAGCTTTTACTCTTTTTGTAGCTTTCAAAACTCTGATGCTGAACAGCATCCTGTTCAGGTTGGTACAAAGGTCTGCCCTTGCTGCCCCCATAGGCGAATGCCCTGGCTATGCCAATGGCACCAATTGCATCGAGCCGGTCAGCGTCCTGAACAATCATGCTTTCCAAACTGCTGCAAGGGGTAGCAACCCCCGCGCCTTTAAAGGATACCTCCGCAATTACCTGCAATATCCGTTCAATGGTCTCTGCTGTAAGCTCCTGCGCCGACAGCCACTCTTCGGTGCTGAACGTCTTCGTTTCTGAATCTGCCAGTTTCCAGTCTTCCAGGTCGTGCAGCAAAGCAGCCATTTCAATTATGAACATATCGCCTCCCTCTTCCCTGGCCAGGAATAATGCCATCCTTCTCACCCGGTCAATATGTTGCCAGTCGTGAGAGCCCTCTTCATTAAGAAACCTTCTCCGGACCCGGTTTTCGGTATTATCTACTATTTTCTTCAAATGATCAAAAATATGTTCTATGTTCCGGCTAAATTATATTTTTTTAACCACATATTTTTTCAGCAATATGATGATCCTATAATCCTGTTTTTATCGGAAAGATTATTGTTTTCAGCGTTTTCGAACGTCAGGAACGGCCATTTGTCGCCCTGTGGAATGTAAGATGACCAATAATTTGTTTGTCAAATATTTGAGATTTTGAATAATTTTGTGACTGACATTAAAAATTCTTCGATTTTTTCGGAATTAACTGAAGATAAATTTAAAATCATGATAAAATACACAGTACCGGCTCTACTCGAGCCCATTTTTGAGAAATTTCCAGACCGTGTCGCGTTGAGTTTTGTTGGTGAAACACCCATAACATACGGCCAGTTAAAGGAGCAATCCGGAAAAGTTGCCTCGCTGTTGGCATCCTTTGGTATCAGGAAAGGTGATAAAGTAGCCATTTTAAGCGCAAATATGCCCAACTGGGGGATTGCTTTTTTTGGAATCTCGTGGATGGGAGCAGTGACCGTGCCTATTCTTCCCGATTTTAGTGCCCAGGAAGTAAAAACCATCCTCGATCATTCAGAATCAAAAGTTTTGTTTGTTTCTGAAGGCCTTTATCATAAGATTGAAAATATTCAGTTGGAAGGGGTTGAAAAGATTTTTCTTCTGGACAATTTTGCCACAATTCCCGTTGGGGCCAAAGTAAAAGACCTTCCCAGGCCTGAAGGATCCGGGCTCGCCGAAATGGTTCCTGTTTCAGAAAGCGCAGCAGAAGAGGAAGACCTTGCCTGCATTATCTATACATCGGGTACTACCGGAAATTCGAAGGGTGTCATGCTTACCCAGAAGAATATTTCATGGACAGGCAAACAGGCCTATACTATGCAGGCAGTTAATGAGAACGACCGGTTTTTGTCGATCCTTCCATTGTCTCATACCTACGAGAACACGCTCGGGTTGCTTTTGCCCATGTTTCACGGCGCCTCTGTTTTCTATCTGCGTAAACCTCCTACAGCACCTGTTTTATTGCCGGCCCTGCAGGCGGTGAGGCCTACCATGATGCTTTCTGTTCCGCTTGTGATCGAAAAGATATTTAAAGGCAAGATCTACCCTGCACTGCAGAAAAGTCCTGTCACCCGTACCCTCTATAAATTGCCTCCCATGCGCAAACTCCTCCACCGGGTAGCCGGTAAAAAACTGATGACAACCTTCGGAGGTGAAATTCATTTCTTTGGAATTGGAGGTGCCAAACTGGACGGAACAGTTGAGCGGTTTCTGAAAGAAGCGAAATTCCCTTATGCTATTGGTTATGGTTTGACCGAGACTTCGCCATTGCTCGCAGGAACAACCCCCCAGACTCCAAGGGTGGGATCAACCGGCTCTGCCCTGCAGGGAGTAAAACTCCGGCTCGCCGATGCAGATCCCGATACAGGAGAAGGAGAAATTCAGGCGCAGGGCCCCAATGTAATGCGCGGATATTACAAATCTCCCGAAGCTACTGCCGCCGTTTTTACACCTGATGGATGGTTCCGTACAGGTGATCTCGGATCGTTTGACAAGGACGGGTACCTGCGGATCAAAGGGCGCATAAAGAATATGATCGTGGGCGCCAGCGGTGAAAACATCTATCCCGAGGAGATCGAATCTGTAATCAACAGGATGGGCTTCGTGCTGGAATCGCTGGTGATGGAAAAAAAGGGCAAGTTGGTAGCCCTTATCCATCTTAATATGGACGAAATTGAACACCACTTTCAGGGTTGGAAGAACGATGCCGAAGTGTTTTCCGAGAAGATTGGTCATCGCAAGGATGAAATCCTGAAAGAAATTCATGAAAAAGTAAACGCACAGGTAAATAAATTTTCGAAACTCTCCCAGGTGTTTTTTCACAAGGAGCCATTCGAAAAAACCCCAACCCAGAAGATCAAACGATTCTTGTATCATAAAGATAATTGATCCTTAACGGTATCCGGAAACCCGTTTTTGATGCCAGCTTAGCCTGGTTGTCAGAAACGAGTTTTCATCCTCTTTCCATTCAATCAAAAATATTACCTTTGTGCCTGATTTGAAATCTGGTAAATTTTAACAATGACAGCCGGCAGCAGGTATAATGCACGTGGTGTTTCAGCCTCCAAAGAGGATGTTCATGCAGCCATCAGCAACATCGACAAAGGTTTGTTCCCCACAGCTTTTTGCAAGATCATTCCCGATATTTTGGGTGGCGATCCTGCATGGTGCAATATTATGCACGCCGATGGTGCGGGTACCAAATCTTCACTGGCCTACCTGTACTGGAAAGAGACCGGTGATTTGTCTGTCTGGAAAGGCATAGCCCAGGATGCCCTGATCATGAACACCGATGATTTGCTGTGTGTGGGCGCCACCAACAACATATTGGTATCCTCAACCATAGGCCGCAATAAGAACCTGATTCCCGGTGAGGTTATTTCCGCCATCATCAATGGCACTGAGGAGCTCTGCGCAGAATTGCGTGAAATGGGCGTCGGCGTTTACCTTACAGGCGGTGAAACTGCCGATGTGGGCGACCTGGTGCGCACTATCATAGTCGATTCAACAGTGACATGCCGGATGCGCCGCGATGAGGTGATTGATGCCGGCAATATCTGCCCCGGTGATGTGATCGTGGGACTCGCTTCCTTCGGTCAGGCATTTTACGAAAAGGATTACAACGCCGGGATGGGCAGCAATGGTCTTACGTCTGCCAGACATGATGTCTTTGCACGGTACCTTGCCCTGCAGTACCCCGAAAGTTTCGACCCTTCGGTGCCTGAAGAGCTCGTTTATTCCGGTAAATTCCGGCTGACCGACCCAATTGGCGAAACAGGTACCGATGCCGGGAAAATGGTGCTTTCCCCGACCCGGACTTATGCTCCGGTAATCCGGAAAATGCTGGATAACCATCGGGATGGCATTCATGGAATTGTTCATTGTTCAGGCGGCGCCCAGACCAAAGTGCTGCATTTTGTAAATAACGTTCATGTTATTAAAGATAACCTCTTTCCGGTTCCCCCGCTTTTCAGAATTATCAGGGAGCAATCGGGTACCTCCTGGAGGGAAATGTACAAGGTATTTAACATGGGTCACCGGATGGAATTGTATGTACATCCATCCATGGCTGATTCACTTATTGACATCTCCCGCAGCTTCGGCGTCGATGCCCGGCTGGTCGGCAGGGTCGAACCCGGGCAGGGTAAAAAACTTACCATCCACACCGAAGCCGGAATCTTCGAATATTAGCTTCTCCGATAAACTTTCTCTCCGCAAACACCTTCTTTTTCTGGTAGATTAATTCCAAATAAAAATACAGGTATATGAAAAACATATTCATTATTCTCGCCCTCGCCCTGGTAGCCGTTTCATGTAACAGCGGTCCGAAAAAGCCTGCTTCGGTAAGCCTTTTCAATGGTACTGACCTTACCGGCTGGCACTGGGATGTGCCCGCAATGGACACCGATCCCGAAATGCGAAATCCGTTTATAGTTCGCGACGGACTCCTGGTGAGCCTGGGGACACCCGGCGGTCATCTGATTACCGATGCCGAATACCAGAATTACCGCCTTGAAGTAGAATACCGCTTCGCTGGTAAACCCGGAAATTGCGGAGTTCTGGTACATGCTTCAACACCCCGCGCGCTTTACAGTATGTTCCCCCAATCTATTGAGGTTCAGATGATGCACCTCAATGCCGGTGATTTCTGGTGTATCGTGGAAGATATTGAGGTTCCCGATATGGAGAGCCGCCGGGGTCCCAAAGAAGATTGGGGCATAACCGAAGGTAAGGCACGCCGGATTCCCAACCTTACCGATGGCTCCGAGAACCCGGTGGGAGAGTGGAATACCATGGTGATCGAATGCGTGGCCGACCACGTTAAAGTGTGGGTAAACGGAACGCTGGTGAACCACGGCTTTAACGCTACCGCATCCAAAGGGCAGATTGCCGTTCAGGCCGAAGGTTCGGAAGTGGAGTTCAGAAAGCTGGAGCTCACAGAGATTTCGGAGCTGACGGAATAGGAGGTGATGGATGCCAGGTGACCAGCGCCGGCTTTTACCGCAGGGAGGGTGCGATATAACGGCTAAGATCTGACCAGCGGGATAATGTAATCCGGCTATCCGCTGATTTATCCTTAAACCTGCGGCTGATCATCCGGTTACTGAAATCGTATCTTTTATAATCTTAAATGCAACATCTAAAGTCAATTATATATTAAAATGGCAGATTATTCTTTATTAAGCAAGTTTGAAGCTATACAACATCGTTTCGAAGAGGTTTCGCAACAAATTACCGACCCTTCGGTGATGAACGACATGAAACGGTATGTAAAACTCAATCAGGAATATAAACGGCTCGATGCATTGGTGCAGGCCTTCAGGGAATACAAATCGCTGGTTCATAATCTGGAGGCTGGCAGAGAAATCCTTGACCTTGAAAGTGATCCTGAATTAAGGGAGATGGCCCGTGAGGAGATGGAAAATACTGAGCAACTTCTTCCTGAAAAGGAACAACGGATTAAAATGCTGTTGGTACCTGCCGATCCGGAGGATTCCAAAAACGCTATTCTTGAAATCCGCGCCGGAACAGGCGGTGATGAAGCAAGCATATTTGCCGGCGACCTCTTTAAAATGTACTCCAAATTTTGTGAACGCAAAGGATGGAGACTGGAGGTTACCAATACGAGTGATGGTACCGCCGGTGGTTTCAAGGAAATCGTGGCCTCGGTTACAGGTGATGGTGTTTATGGCATACTGAAATATGAATCGGGTGTCCATCGTGTGCAGCGTGTTCCGCAAACCGAAACGCAGGGAAGGGTGCATACTTCTGCGGCAACAGTGGCTGTACTTCCCGAGGCGGAAGAGTTTGATGTCGATGTAAAGGAAAGCGACATTCGCAAAGATACCTACTGCTCCTCAGGTCCTGGCGGACAATCTGTAAATACTACCTATTCGGCAGTGCGCCTCACCCACATTCCTACCGGTATTGTGGTGGCCATCCAGGACGAAAAGTCGCAGCTGAAGAATCTGGCCAAAGCCATGACCGAGCTGCGTACCCGCATCTACAACATGGAATACCAGAAATACATTGATGCCATCGCATCCAAACGCAAAACCATGGTGTCGACCGGCGACAGATCTGCCAAAATTCGCACCTACAACTGGCCGCAGGGTCGTGTTACCGATCACCGTATCGGACTTACCCTGTACAACCTTCAGGCGATTATTGCCGGCGATCTCGACGAAATCATAGAAAAACTGATGGTGGAGGAGAACTCTGAACGGTTAAAGGAGGCCGAGATTTAGAGTCTGCCTTACCACCGCTCAAATAAAATAGGTCCCTTTTTAATAGTAATAAGTTGTTTCCTGTAAAACATCCGAATCGACATAAACGGTTTGGTCTGGCTCATGCATTTGCAATGTTCGAACCTGTTTAATGGCGGGAACAGCGGTAATTGTATTTGCATGGCGTTTTGTTTACCATGTAGGCGGTCTTTAAATAAATTCTCATTTTCCCAATTTGAGAATTCTTATGGCACCATTTATTACCAACAGAAATACAATGCTCCCGATCACCAGGTCGGGCATCCCGGTATTCAGCCAGTTTACGAGCAGTCCCGCAGTAATTACGCCCAGGTTGATAATCACGTCGTTCGAGGTAAATATGAGGCTTGCTTTCATGTGCGCCTCCTCTTTGCTCTTCGATTTTTGCAGCAAATAGAGGCAGTATGCGTTGGCCACAAGTGCCAGGGCCGAAACCACGATCATTGTGGTGAAGTCGGGCAAAATTTCCCCGCCAAAAAATCTTCTGAGAACTTCAAAAAATCCAATTACCGCAAGTGTAATCTGGAAATAACCGGCAATCCTGGCAACCTTCTTCTTGCGGGTGAGGCTTCTTCCTACCGCCAGCAGGCTAATGCCATATACAAAAGCATCTGCCAGCATATCCAGGCTGTCGGCAACCAGGCCCATCGACCTGGAAATTAACCCCGAAGTCATTTCGATAATGAAAAAGGCAAAATTGATGGCCAACACTATCCAAAGAAGTTTTCTCTGATGGGTGTTTTCTTCAAAGTCTGTTTGAGAGGTCTCCTCCGTTGAAATCTTCCTGCCTCCCAAATGGAGATCAATAATTGCGGCTTCGATCGGACCGGTTTCTCCGTTATGGAATACAGTCAGTTTTCTGTTGGCAATATCAAACGCAAGATTTTTAATGCCCGGTAAACCATCCAGCTTCATCCGGATAATGTTCTCTTCCGATGGGCAGTCCATTTTGGAAATTTCAAAGATGGTTTTGTTCATTACGCTGGTTTTTTAGGGTTTCCGGCCGGTGAACCGCACCACATGTGCGGTGCCATTGTGGTACAGTCCCTCTGTCAGTTCAACTTCCCGTTCAGTAAACTCAATAATCTCCAGGTCTGAAAAGTCGGAAAGGATGTCTTCAGCGGATAAAAGAATTTCAACATTTCTCGGGCCGCCAACCTTTTCATTCCTTTTTATATAGTCAATGTGTTTTTTACTGAATGCCTCCATTATTAATGTTCCACCGGGTTTGAGATAACTGACAAGTGCCTTGTGGTATGCCGTCTTCAGGTGCGCCGGGAAGTGGGCAAAAATTAGCCCTATAGCATCAAACTGGTTATGATCGTAAATCATATTCCCAAATTCACCCACTTCATAATTAAGTTCCACCTGGTACTTTCCGGCCAGTTGCATCGCCTTCCGTTTTCCTTCGCCGCTAAGGTCAAATGCAAATGCTGCCCAGCCCAGCGATGCTGCAAAAACAGCATTTCTGCCTTCTCCTTCAGCAGGAAAGAGGATTTTTCCGGCAGGCAAGCCTGTCAGCTTTTCTTTCAGATAGGCATTGGGTTGCTCTCCGTAGGCATAACCTGCCTGCCTGTATCTTTCATCCCAGAATTCTTTCATCTCATTATAATTGTTAGTTTTTAAAGGTATTTATCTCATTACCAGTGTCTGTTTTTGGTATTCGATAGAATGCTTACGCATTTCGAACTCCCGGGGCCGGTCGTTAATGGTCATTTTACCGGAAAGAAACGGATGCCCGCCTGGCTTCTCCGATAAACAGCTGAACTTTGAAAAAGTTCTTGTTTCCTTTGGTATCCTCGACACCTGAGTTCACATCTACGGCATAAGGTTTTACCTTACATACAGCTTCATAAACGTTACCGGGTGTCAGTCCGCCGGCGAGTATAACCGGTAAGCTTATGCATTTAACCAATCTGGCACTGATGTCCCAGTCATGTGTTATGCCCGTGCCACCCAGCCTGTCGGCAGTCCTTGAATCAAGCAAAATGGCATGGGCATATGGTTCAAAAAGTTTGGCCATTTCAATCGCATTATCTCCCTCCACGTGAACACTCTTAATGATTTTTACTCCCGGCAGGTTTTCCCTTATGGTTTTCACCTGTATGGGTTCTATATAGTCGTGGATTTGCACGGTATTTACTCCCAGGTATTTTATCAGGGCAATGATTTTCTGTACATCCGCCAAATGGGTCACTGCCACCGGGGATACCAACGGTGGCAAAGACTCTATAATGGCTTTTGCTTCCTCATTGCTGATCTTGTCCTCGGCGAGGTGGGTAATCCCTACCAGGAAACCCAATGCATCAGCGCCTGCATCCAGTGCGACCTTTGCATCGTCCTGGTTGCGTATTCCGCATATTTTTATTTTCATCTCATTCAAATTGTCATTAATCATTAATCATTAATCATTATCACCACTTTTCCTCTGGCATGTCCTTCCCCAAGGTAGTTCATGGCATCGGCTGTGTTTTCAAGGGGATACCGTCTGTCAATTACCGGCCTGATCATGCCATCCCCTGCCAGTTTTGAGATAAATTCCAGGTCAGTAGGGTTTGATTTTGCTGAAAGCGTATATATTTTCCTTGAGCCAAACGACATCAGCCGGCCAAAAAGCAGTGACATGAAAATCTGTACCAAAGAACCTCCGACCATGACACATATGCCGTTCCGGTTTAAGATTCTTTTGTAAGCGGATAGGGATTGATTCCCGTTGACAGCTAAAATAATATCATAGCGCCTGTCTGTTTTAGTAAAGTTCTCCGTGGTGTAATCGATAACGTAATCTGCACCGATTGTTCTGGTTTGCTCACCATTTTTTGTGCTGCATACTCCTGTTACTTCTGCCCCGTAGTATTTTGCGAGCTGCACCGCATAGGTACCCACGCCCCCTCCGCTGCCGGCAATCAAAACCTTTTGTCCTTTCCGGATCTGCCCCTTGCGCAATGCCTGCAGTGCGGTCACGGCTGCCAATGGGAGTGCAGCGGCTTCCTCAAAGGATAGCTTTTGCGGTTTAAGGGTTAAGGCCTCTTCAGGGACCGCAACATATTCTGCAAAACCGCCAAAGCCAAAGCCTGACAGGTCTCCGATTACCTCATCCCCGGGCTTAAACCTGATGGTGTCTCTACCTGCCGTTTCCACCCGTCCAGCTATGTCGGCACCAAAAATTCTTCTCTTTGGTATGATTCCCATGTTCATCGAACGGTAATCCGCTGCATTGACCGATGAGGCAAAGATTCTTATCAAAACTTCATTGTCGCCTGGTTCAGGTTTGTCAATTTCTTTGTAAATCAACTTTCCCGGACTTCCCTTTTTGTCGTAAACCGCTGCTTTCATAT
>CAYMXK010000112.1:0-12327 GCA_964393915.1 uncultured Prolixibacteraceae bacterium | reverse complement strand
CGATGCCGGATACTCGGATATCGGCTGTTTTGGCTCAGAGATAAAAACTCCCAACCTCGACCGGCTGGGATACGGAGGGGTAAGGTTTACAAGCTTTTATTCAGGATCAAAATGTGAACCTTCTCGCTCTTCCCTATTTACGGGGCACTATGTGGGGGGAGCACGCTCCCTGAACTTCGTGCGCCTGTTGAGAGAGAATGGGTACCATACCATCCATTCCGGGAAGGAGCATTTCCTGGATTGGGTGCCGAAGGAGATGTATGCATCGGAGGTAAATGACCAATCGCTGACCTTCTGGGGCATGAATGAGTTTTTTGAACCTCCGTCGGGAAAATGGGCCAGGCCCTTTATTTTAAACGGGCAAGAGGTGGGTGTTGATCAGATCTACCACGAGAAAAAGCCGTTTTTCAAGACCGACGCCATCACCGATAATGCCCTTCGCTGGATGGAGGAGCCCATAAAACGCGGGCAGCCCTTCTTTCTCTACCTTGGATACGGCGCTCCGCATTATCCGTTGCAGGCCAGGCCCGAAGATATTGAGAAGTACAGGGGAATGTACACCAAAGGATGGGACAGCATCCGGAGTGAACGCTATCAGCGAATGAAGGAACTTGGGCTTATCCCTGACTGGACTGCCCTGAGCCCGCCTTCATCCAATATAAACAGGTTCCGGGGGCATTCGGGCGGATTTGAGGAGAAGCGTGCGTTAATTCCTCTTTACAGGCCTTGGGAGGAGCTGACTGATGCCGAAAAGGATGAAATGGATCTTGAGATGGCCGTGTTTGCTGCCATGGTCGACCGGATGGACCAGAATATTGGCAGGATACTGGATAAACTGGAAGAGGCGGGGATATCAGACAATACCATTATAATGTATGTTTCCGACAATGGATCATGTCCGTATGATTCGAACCGTGATTTTGATTATCCTCCGGGAGACCCGGCCGGTTTCAGGACTTTGTCGGCTGCCTGGGCCAATGCCGGCAACACCCCTTTCCGGTTTTTCAAGCAATACGGACATGAGGGCGGTGCCCGTACCCATTGCCTGGTAAACTGGCCTGAACGTATTCATCCGGGAATTTTAAGTCATGATCCGCTGCATATGGTCGATTTCTTCCCCACCATCCTGGAAGTGGCAGGAGTTGAGTATCCTGCTGAGATGGCCGGAATGCAGCCCCAGCCTCTGCATGGTCATTCAATTGTACCATTGCTCGAAGGGAAAACCAGGGAAACGCCGCCCTATTTTATTTCCGGGTGGACTGAAAGATTCCGGATGTACAGGGAGGGAAACTGGAAAATTGTAAAGAAAAACGGAGAAGGGTGGGAGTTGTATAATATCAATGACGACCCGACTGAGATTCTTGATTTGTCGGAACAGCAGCCACTCATTGTGAAACAGATGCAAAACAGCTATGAGGCTGTGATGGCCGGTTTCAAGGCTGAATCGGAATAGTTCTGTTTTCGAAGCACACGACCATGCCTGCAAAAAACTGTTCCTGGCCGAAACATCCAGCGGGACGAACCCACCAGCTCTACCATCATCAATAATCCATTCTTTCAGCAACCGGTTAAGTCGGCACTGTTAAATGCAGATCAGCAGCCCCGAGAAGGATTTCCGCCTGTTTTTTTTAAAAAAAGCTAATTTTGCCAATTAACTTTTAGCTGAAATAAAAGTCAAACATGCTCGTTAATGCATTTTGTTTACTTTTAGATTTTTAATCAATAATCAATGGCACTGAATTCAAAAAAAATATTCAGAACGGGGATTACTATCGTTCTGATTCTTGTTGTTATTGGGATTATACTGTATCCCAAATTAAAACCTGTTTTTAAATCATCTTCTGATGGTGTTCCGGCGTCACGTGGTCCGGGTATGGGGGGTGGCGGCAGTCAGGTATTGCTGGCAAGCGGTTATATTGTTGTCCCCACCAGCATGAGCGAGCTTATTTACAGTACAGGTTCACTGATCCCCGACGAGGAAGTGGAGCTCTCTTTTGAAACTTCGGGAAAAGTTGTGGGAATATATTTTCAGGAAGGAACCCGGGTAAAAAAAGGCACTTTGCTGGCAAAAATCAACGACAGGCCGCTGCAGGCACAATTATTGAAACTGCAGGCCCAGCGTAAACTTGTCGAAGAGCGTGAATTTCGCCAGCGGCAGTTACTCGACAGGGACGCCATCAGCAGGGAGAGTTACGACCAGGTAGCCACTGAATTACAAACCCTTGAAGCAGATATATTGCTGGTTGAGGCCCGTATTTCGGAAACCGAGCTCAAAGCGCCATTCGACGGTATTGTGGGGTTGCGAATGATCAGCGAAGGGGCATTTGCCACGACGCAGACAAAAATTGTAAGGCTTGTGAAAATCAGTCCGCTCAAAATTGAATTTTCAATTTCGGAACGCTATTCGGGCGAGATCTCCCCCGGGTACCCGATTTCATTTGCCATTGACGGAATTGAAAAATCATTTACAGCCCGTGTTTATGCGGTCGACCCGAAAGTCGACCCGGATACCCGTACCATAGTAGCCCGGGCGTTGTATCCCAACACCAATGAGGAGTTGAAGCCCGGCCGTTATGCCAGCGTCAGGGCTTTGTTGTCTCAGATCGATAGTGCGGTTTCCATTCCTACCCAGGCTGTAATACCTGAAATGGAAGGGGAAAAGGTATTTATTCTGAGAAACGGGAAAGCAGAGCAGGTTAATATAACCACTGGTTTGCGCACCGAATCGCTGATTCAGATCAAGTCGGGGCTGGAATTTGGTGATACATTGCTCACCACAGCCATCCTTCAGTTAAGGCAAGGGATACCGGTGCAGCTCGATACATTGGTTACCAATGAAATTATTGAAAACGATTTACCATGAGTTTATCCTCCATCAGCATAAGGCGCCCTGTATTGGCCACTGTTTTTTCGCTGGTCATACTTCTGTTTGGGGCCATAGGGATGACCTATCTTGGGGTACGGGAGTTCCCAAGCGTAGATCCCCCTATCATTTCAGTTGACACTTCTTACCCTGGCGCCAACTCCGATGTTATTGAAACACAGATTTCTGAGCCACTCGAGCAATCGATCAATGGTATTCCCGGAATACGGACACTAACCAGCCGCAGCAGCCAGGGGCGCAGCAGCATTACCGTGGAGTTTGAACTGACCGTTGATATGGAGGCAGCTGCCAATGATGTGCGTGATAAGGTTTCACAGGCGCAGCGTTATTTGCCCCGTGACTGCGATCCGCCAACTGTTTCAAAAGCAGACGCAGATGCCAATCCAATCGTTATGATCGCTATCAAAAGCCCCAAAAGGACATTGCTTGAATTGTCCGAAATTGCTGAACTTACTTTTAAGGAGCAGTTGCAGACCATATCAGGGGTCAGTGCAGTTGGCATCTGGGGCGAAAAGCGCTATGCCATGCGCATTTGGCTTGATCCTGCCAAGCTGGCCGGTTTCCAGATGACCCCACTCGATGTCAGAAATGCCATACTCCGCGAAAATGTTGAACTTCCTGCCGGCCGCATTGAGGGTACGGCTACTGAGCTGACTATTCGTGCACTGGGTTTGATGACCACCCCCGAGCAGTTTAACAGCTTAATTTTGAGGCAAACAGGCGACCAGATCGTCCGGGTGCGCGACATTGGCCGTGCCGAACTGGGACCCGAGGATTTGCGCGGAATCATGAAGATGAATGGAGTTCCGATGGTGGCTACCATCATCATTCCCCAGCCAGGGGCCAATCATATCGATATAGTGGATGAAGTATACTCCAGGCTGGAATTTATTAAAAAGGACCTTCCCGATGATGTGGAGGTTGAGATAGGTTTCGACAATACCAAATACATCCGTTCATCGATCACAGAGGTAAAAAGCACCATCTACCTGGCTTTCTTTCTGGTGGTGATTATAATTTTTGTTTTTCTGCGTGACTGGAGAACCACGATCATTCCAATCCTCGTAATTCCTGTTTCCCTGGTAGGCTCATTTTTTATCATGTACCTTGCCGGATTTACCATCAATGTGCTTACCCTTCTGGCAATTGTGCTTTCCATCGGACTGGTGGTGGATGATGCCATTGTGATGATGGAGAACATCTATGTAAAGATTGAGCAGGGTATGACGCCTCTCGAGGCCGGGCTGAAAGGGTCTGATGAAATATTCTTTGCCATTATCTCCACCACCATAACGCTGATAGCGGTGTTTTTCCCGATTGTTTTTCTTGAAGGGATGACAGGCCGGTTATTCAGGGAATTCAGTATTGTAATAGCGGGAGCTGTGGCCATTTCATCGTTTGTGGCACTCACATTCACTCCGATGTTGTCGACCAAGTTATTGAAAACAAGGCATAAAAGAAGTAAAGTATACAATTTTACCGAAAAATTCTTTGAGGCAATAAACAACACCTACAGAGATTCGCTTGATGTTTTCCTTAAAAAAAGATATATCTCGGTGATTATACTGGCTGGTTCATTTTTTCTGATTTATGTCTTGTGGAAGAATATTCCGGCTGAGATGGCCCCTCTCGAGGACAGGTCGCAGTTAAGTGTAAATATAACCACCCAGGAGGGTGCCACCTATGAGTATACATTAAGCTATATTGAAGATATTGCCGCACTTGTTGAACAAAGCATACCAGAATATGAAAAGGTTACCAGCATGATCCGCGGCGGGTTTGGGTTTGTGCGTGTATTGCTGGTTAAACCAGATGACAGACAACGTTCACAACAGGAGATTGCCCTCCACCTGTCTGCAGAACTGCGCAAGAAAACCCGCGCCCGCGCCAGTGTGATTCAGCAGTCCACATTTGGCGGACGACGCGCCGGTTTGCCCATCCAGTATGTTTTACAGGCACCCAACATCAATAAATTGCGGGAAATCCTTCCTGATTTTATGGCAGAGGTAAACAGCAATCCTGCTTTTGTGATGGCCGACGTAAACCTGAAGTTTACCAAGCCGGAACTGCAAATAGTAATTAACCGTGATAAAGCCAACCTGCTGGGGGTTTCCACGCAGAATATCGGTCAAACCCTCCAGTTGGCACTGAGCGGTCAGCGCTTCGGTTATTTTATCATGAACGGTAAGCAGTACCAGATACTTGGCGAGCTGGCCAGGGATGACCGCAACAAGCCGCTTGATCTTAAGTCGTTGTATGTAAGAAACAACTTCGGACAAATGGTGCAGCTCGACAATTTTGTCACCCTGCAGGAATCAACAGCTCCTCCGCAGTTATACCGGTATAACCGCTTTGTGGCTGCAACAGTTTCTTCCGGACTTGCAGAAGGCATAACTATCAGCCAGGGGCTTGAGGAGATGGACAAAATTGCCGCCAGGGTGCTTGATGATAGCTTCAGGACTGCCCTGGCTGGTGATTCAAAGGATTTTATGGAAAGTTCTTCCAGTCTGATGTTTGCCTTTCTTTTAGCCATTGTTTTGATCTTTCTCGTGCTTTCGGCCCAGTTTGAGAGCTTCAAAGATCCGATTATCGTAATGATGACCGTTCCGCTTGCTTTAACAGGCGCCCTTGTTTTTATGTGGTATTTTGGCATCACCATGAACATTTTCAGTCAGATTGGCATAATCATGCTCATCGGACTGGTTTCGAAGAATGGAATTCTCATTGTAGAATTCGCCAATCAGCGCAAGTTGTTGGGGATGAGTAAGGGGGAAGCCATAAGGTATTCTGCCTCAGCTCGTTTCAGGCCTATCCTGATGACCAGCCTGTCAACTATTCTCGGCGTTATGCCGCTTGCGCTGGGTTGGGGTGAAGGTGCACAAAGCCGGGTGGCCATGGGGGTTGCCGTTGTTGGCGGACTGACAATTTCTACCTTCCTGACACTCTATGTGGTGCCGGCAATCTATCTTTTTATTTCAAGTGAACCCAAAAATAGCGGTGATGAGAAAATTATTCCTGTTGAGGTTGAAAAAACCGTTTAAGATGAAGTATGTAATTTTGTCCTTGTTAATTTTTACCTCATTGGGCAGGATTGAGGCACAGCAGGTATACGACCTGAACTATTTCATTGCGACCAGTCTGGAACGCAATTTTGCCATTCAGGTGGTAAGGAACCGGGAAGATATTTCTGCCAACAACTTTACGCGTGGCAACGCCGGCATGCTCCCGCTTATAACCACCACCAACCGTTATGGAGGTACATTGAACAGTTCAACTCAAAACCTCAGGGAGGGTGGCTCTACCTCCAACTCCATGATCCACAATACCTCCGGATTGGCAGGGGTTAATCTGGGCATGACCATTTTCAGGGGGTTCGAAGCGCAGACTACCTACCAGAAGCTGAGTGAGCTTAAACTTATGGGAGAGCTGAATACCCAGATGTCGATCGAGAACCTTGTTGCCCGTATTGTATCCGAATACAATTATTACATCCAGCAACAGACATTATACAAGAACCTGGCCTACGCTGTTTCCCTTTCGCGTGACCGGGCCCGGATTGACGAGCAGCGCTACCTGCTGGGCGCTGCCTCTAAATTGCAGCTCCTTCAATCTTTGGTGTACCTGAATGCCGACAGCTCACGGTATGCCCGTCAGAATGAAGTGCTTAAGGCCTCCCAGATCAGGCTTAACGAGTTGATTGCTGCCGAAGACCTGGGGGAATCCCTGATGCTGAAAGATTCACTGATTTATATCAATGAAGAACTTTCGTATAATGAATTGCTGGCCCTTACGCTCGATTACAATACCAGTCTGCAGATTGCCTCAAAAAACCAGGTCATCTCAGAGCTGGATTTAAAAATCATCGAGTCCCGTGCCTATCCATATGCCAACCTTTCATCAGGATATAATTATTCCTACAACGGATTCGAAACCGGTACAACCCGTTCCCAGAATACCAGGGGAATGAATTATGGCATCACCCTGGGTATGGACCTTTTTGATGGGTACAACAGAAAACGTGAAAAGAGCAACGCCCTCATAGAGATTGAAAACCGGAGAATCCAGTACCAGGAAGTAGAACAGGAGGTTAAGGCAGATTTGTTGACCATTTTTTATGCCTACGAGAATAATCTCCGCTTGTTAAGACTTGAAGAACAGAACCTGGAAGTGGCATCAGAAAACCTTGAAATAGCGCTTGAACACTATAAACTGGGTGGTTTGTCGGGCCTCGAACTGCGCGAAGTGCAAAAAAGCCTGCTCGACGCAGAGGAACGTCTTATCTCTGTAAGATACCTGACAAAACTTGCCGAAATCACCCTCCTGCAAATATCAGGCAGGATAATGGATTACCTATAGTCAGTTGATTTGTTCCTTTTCAGCCATGCAGCCGAAATTTAATTCTCCCTGTCTGTTTTAGATTCGTATTTTTGCCTCCATGAAAATTCTTCAGGCGGAACAACTTTTTGAGACAATGAATCTCTACGGAAAACAAAGGAAGCCCTTTGTCTTCCTGACAGATGCCTTTGCTGAAAAAGGAGTGGTAGCGCTGATGGACGAAGCAGATGATATTCTTTGGTATAAAACTCCCTTCGCAGGCAATTGCACAGATGAGAATCGGCCAAAGGCTATTATAAAATGGGAAATTACTCCGGTTTCCTTCCGTCAATATTGCGAAGGGTTCACATTAATCATGGAACATATTCAACGGGGTGATTCTTTTCTTTTGAATTATACACAACCCACCGGCGTTTCTACCAACCTGAATCCCGAAGAACTCTTTCATCTCAGCCGTGCCCGGTATAAAATTCATCTACGGGGGACCTTCACCTGTTTTTCGCCCGAAACTTTTGTCACAATTGATGAAAATGGCATTATCCGTTCGCATCCCATGAAGGGGACGGCCGATGCCTCCCTTCCGGGAGCAGAGGAGAACCTAATGGCCGATAGCAAGGAAATAGCCGAGCACCATACCATTGTCGACCTCATCCGCAATGACCTGAGCCGGGTAGCCGATGAGGTCAAAGTAGAGAAGTTTCGTTACACCGGACGAATTGTTACCAACCGGCAGGAGCTTATTCAGGTAAGTTCTGAGATTAAGGGGCAGTTGGCAAAAGGGTGGGAGTCACGATTGGGCGATATCTTCCGTGAATTGTTGCCGGCAGGTTCCGTAACGGGGGCCCCGAAAAAGAGAACCGTTGAAATAATCAGACAGGCGGAGAAATATGAACGGGGATGGTACACGGGCATTTTTGGACTGTTTGATGGTCAAACGGTCGACAGCGCGGTACTTATAAGGTATATCGAACAGGAAAATGACAGACTGGTCTTTAAGAGCGGTGGTGGAATTACTTTTCAGAGCGATTGTGAACGTGAGTATAACGAAATGATTGGTAAAGTATATGTGCCGCTTGCTTGAAACCATACAACTTGTTGACGGACAGCTTCAAAATGTTGCCTACCACAACCGGAGGTTCAATTTGAGCAGGCGGGAGTGCTTTGGAATTTTGGATGGGGCTGACCTTGTCGAATTGATTGAGGTCCCGGAAGAATTCAGGAAAGGAATCTACAGGTGCCGGTTTCTGTACGATGAAAATAGCCACATCATACAATTCATACCCTATAATTACCGGCAGATTTCCAGTTTGAAACTTGTGTATGATGATGTAATAGATTACCATCTGAAATATGCCGACCGCACGAGGCTGGAATCCCTTCTCGGGCAACGGGGGGATTGCGATGATATTATCATAGTGAAAAATGGCTTCCTTACCGATAGCAGCGCCGCCAACCTGGTTTTTTTTGATGGCTCAGGCTGGCATACACCCGATACGCCATTGCTTTGTGGTACCCGTCGTGCTGCGCTTCTTGACACGGGGGCAATTAAGGAAGCCCGCATCACATTGGAGAATTTTCGGTCGTTCAGTAAGGTTGGACTGATCAATGCCTTTTACGGGCTGGAGAATATGTCCGTGGTCCCTGTGCGGGATGTTAAGATTTAACCGCAAGGTTCGCAAAGGCTTACGCAAATGACGCAATTGGTTGTTTATTAATCTCTTATTCCGTTTTTTCAACTGTATTCTTTGCGTTCATTGCGTTTTCTCCTTGCGTCTATTGCGGTTAAAAAAACCTTTTAGACTAACTCATGGAGAAGATAGTCAGAATCCGTGTAGAGGAAAACCTGCGAAAATTGGATTAAAATCCCTAAAAAATACTAATTTGTATTTTAATTAATCAATACTGGTATTATCTGTCGTATATTTGGTAATAGGAAATTTTTTGTGGGAAACAGAATAAAACAATTACCATGGAAACAGTAAATAAAAAGTCAATCACCGTTGAAGTAACGATTGATGCCAATATTGAGAAAGTATGGGAGCTGTGGATCGGTCCGCATCATATCATGCACTGGAATGGTGCTTCTGAAGAGTGGCATACCACCTATGCAACAAATGATCTTCGCCCTGGGGGCACATTTTTGTCGAGGATGGAAGCCAAAGACGGATCAGTTGGTTTTGACTTTTCAGGTGAGTATACCTGGATGGAACCCTACAAGCAACTTGGTTATATTTTGGAAGATGGCAGAAAGGTGCAGGTGCGTTTCAAAACTGAGGGCAAAAAAACAATTGTAACAGAGCACTTTGATCCGGAAACCACTCATTCGCATGAATTGCAAAGGGCTGGTTGGCAGGCAATTCTGAATAACTTTAAAAAATATGCGGAAGAATCCGACAAACGTGAAACGCTGCATTTCGAAACAAGAATCGATGCACCTGCCGTTAGAGTATATGAGACCATGCTAGATGATCAGCATTACCGGGAATGGACAAAGCCTTTTAATCCAACTTCCCGTTTTATAGGGAAATGGGAAAAAGGTTCGAAAATCCACTTTTTGGGCACCGGAGAAAACGGGGAAGAGGGAGGAATGGTCAGTTTTATTAAGGAAAATTTGCATGGAAAGTTTGTGAGCATCGCCCACGCTGGCATTCTGCATAAAGGCGAGGAAGTTTTCGACGGGCCGGATGTGGACAAATGGAAAGGGTTTCTTGAAAACTACACGTTTAAAGAGATCAGTGGAACGACATTGCTTTCCATTGATACAGACACACCTCCGGAATATGTGGACTATTTTCTGGAAACCTGGCCCATCGCCTTGCAGGTACTAAAAGAAATATGTGAACAATAGTTTTAACCTTTAAAACAAGCAGTCATGGCAACAGTAAGCACTTACCTCAATTTCCCCCGCAACACGGAGTCGGCGTTCAATTTCTATCAGGAAGTTTTTGGTACTGAATTACTTGGAGAAGGTTACATGCGTTTCAGGGATATGCCTCCCATAGAGGGCATGCCCGATCTTCCCCAGGAAGACCTTGACCTTGTGATGCATTGCACCTTGCCCATCCTTGGGGGTCACCAACTTATGGGCTCGGATGCGCCTGAGTCGATTGGCTTCAGGATACAAAAGGGCAATAATGTCTATATCAACCTCGAGCCCGATACCAGGGCGGAAACTAAACGGCTTTTCAATGCGCTGTCGGAAGGCGGAAGCATAGAGCAGCCGTTGCAGGATATGTTCTGGGGAGACTATTACGGAAGCTGCACCGATAAATTTGGTGTGCACTGGATGTTTAATTGTGCGGAGAAGGCATGAAATCCTGCAGAAAATTAAACATAAAAGTAGTTTTCTTACCTTCACTCATTGAAATTGGTATATTTGCGTTTTTGAGAAATATTGTCTGAATCAGGATTTATAAGATTTAAGGATGAAAAGGATTTCCAAGATGATAAAAAAAGCTTCTGCAAAAGAGCTTGAAGATGCATTAATATTCATCCCTATTCACATCAGAATCAAGTAAATCCACTAATACTGAAAATCCTGAAGCAGACAGCTTGTATGATTATCATAATTCTCACAATGCATGCAAATGACTTTAGATGAACTAACCTACAAAATCAACGGGTGTGCCATGAAGGTACACAATACCTTGGGCAATGGCTTTCAGGAAGTTATATATCAAAGGTGTTTGGCTATTGAGTTGAAAAGGGCAGGCATAAATTTTGGGAGAGAAATAGATCAAACCATTTACTACGATGGAATTGAAGTAGGAACAAGACGAGCTGATTTTGTGGTAGAAGATCAGATAATCGTTGAGTTGAAAGCTTTAGTAAGTTTAGAAGATGTCCATTTGGCGCAGGCAAAAAACTATGTTGTAGCTTATGGTTTTCCTATTGGCCTGCTGATCAATTTTGGTGCAATCAGTTTGCAATTCAAAAAAGTATTCAATACCAAATACAATCCTGCAAATCCCAAAAATTACGCAAACCCCAAAATCAAGTAGATCCCAAAATCCTGCAAATCCCAAAATCAGGTAAATCCTGATTCAGACAAGGGTGTTACCGAAGGTTCGGCATAGCAACTGTCGATTTTTCTGCATAATGCCAGTGGTATATTTTCCCGCTCAGCTCTTTTGCCGTTTCAATCAGTTCATTATGAGGCTGGTCTGTAATATCGACTAACCCGACAGGTTGATTTTCCCCATTGGATGCCCGGCCTGTTATCTCCTGGTCGCTGAACTGGTACCAATGACAGCCCAGCGAATAGGGTAGTTTTGCCCAGGTTTCCACGTAGTTGCGGTAATAGATGCGGCGTTCTTCCGCAGTTTCAGCCCCCCACAATGCAGGTACCTGCCTTTCGGATGCGAGGTTAATGTGATGTTCCCCTATCAGGATCGGCTTGCCTGTCAGGCGGTGCCATTCTCCCATAATCTCATCCGAAGGCGTCCGGGCATATACGTTTACTGTAACAACATCAGAATATTTCCCGGCAACAGCGCAGATATGGGCCGGCTTCAGTGCGCGGGTGAACCTGCAGCCCAGGTAGAGATGATTGGGATCGTGCTTCTTCAGCGTGGACGCTATCGTGCCGAAGTACTTTTCCGCAAAGAGGGTTTCAAATTCAATATAATCAGCAAGGAAGAAGTCGTTTTCAAGTTGGGTCATCAGGTCGCGTACGTCGGTCCATTCCTTGAAAGCCACATCCCATTTCAGGTTGATTTCCCTGAGGGTGGGGTATTTATCCTGTATAAATTCCAGCCACTGTTTCCGGGACCAGGAGAGTGGGGGCATGTTTTTTAACAGTTCCAGGTTTCCCCAGCCTGCTTCATTATCGACGAAATAGCCTAGCAGAAAGGGATTGTCCCGCCATTGTTCCGTCTGAGAGAAAACGCTGTCGAGATATATTTCCCATACCGGGTTGAATACATCGGCTACTCCACTGATGTTTTCCGAACCAGGTATGTTCGTGTTCAGGCTGACGGTAAATGGCGTTTGTGCCTGACGCAGTAATTCGGTTTCCGACCAGTTACCTATGGTATTATATCCCCAGGATCCGAGCCGACTGAAAGCTGTTTCCCTCCACGCTTCAAGGCTGCCGTATTTGCGCAGGA
>CAYMXK010000111.1:6585-12410 GCA_964393915.1 uncultured Prolixibacteraceae bacterium | reverse complement strand
TACCAACAGAGACGTGGGTTACCGGTTCAATCTGCCTGCAAAGGACATCGACCTGCTATTGACTGCTTTCTGATATGCGAGCCAGGATCAACATTGACAAGGCCGGGACAGTGGCGGTTTCACCGGAAACTTTTCCCAAACCGGTTTCATCTATTTCATCTTCCCGTGCAACGACCAGGAATTCACCTTTGGGAATTGGAACCGTAACCTCTTCCCGGTTCGCGTTAAAAACAATGATTGCCTGTTCCCAGGGATCATCCGAGTCATCCCTTTTCAGACAATAGGAAATTACCCCGACCTGGTATTGAATGCAAAAATTGAGACCTGACCTGATTGCCTCCGAAGTTTGCAATCTGAACATGGGGTGCCCTTTGCGCAGGTTAATCAATTTTGTATAATACTCCATTACATCTTTATACACCGATTTTCTCACCCAATCGATCTGATTGACTGAATCGGGCGCATTGTAAGAATTGCCGTTGCCGTTTTTTGTGCGGCAAAACTCCTCCCCGGCATGAAGGAAGGGAATCCCCTGGGACGTAAAAATAATTGCCCCGGCCAGTTTGACCATCTTGCAAAGCTGATCGGAGGTGGCTTTTGGAACGCTCATTTTCAGCTTGTCATACAGGGTATAATTGTCATGGCAGGAAACATAGTTTATGCATTGGGCGGGCTCACCGGCCCAGGGTTCATGAGAAGTCTCCACATAACTGTAGACAATCTGCGGATGCCAGGTGGCAGCCACGATCCCGAATTTTACGGCCTCTTCACGAAGACCGAGTCCGCTGACAAATCCACGGCTGGATTTTTGTCCATGGTTGCCTTTAAGGGCATCCCGAATATCATCGTTAAAAACGGCAATCCCGGGAAGTTGTATAATGTTTCTTTTTACGGCGCGCTGGTCTTCAGACATTGGACTCCAGTCGGCCGCCCAGCCTTCACCATATAAAAGTATGCCCGGATTGATCCTATCCACCTCTTCCCTGATCAAGCGCATGGTTTCGATATCAAAAATCCCCATCAGGTCGAAACGAAATCCATCAATATGGTATTCTGTGATCCAGTAGCGAAGTGAATCAATAATAAACTTTCTGACCATACTTCGCTCGGAGGCGATTTCATTACCGCAACCCGAAGCATTGGAAAAAGAGCCATCATGTTTTTGCCGGTAAAAATAGCCAGGCACTGTCTGATTAAAAACCGAACCTTTGGTAAGCCAGGTGTGGTTATAAACCACATCCATAATTACTCCGATACCCTCCTTATGAAGGCTTTTTATCATTTTTTTTAACTCCAATATCCTTACAGCCCCATCGTATGGGTTGGTGGCGTAGGAACCTTCAGGTGCGTTGAAATTCTGCGGATCATATCCCCAATTGTATTTTCGCATAGGTTTCTCTTCGTCAACAGACTGATAATCATTAAACGGCAACAGGTGAACGTGGGTAATGCCCAATTCCTTCAGATGCCCGATGCCGGTCTTTTCACCCAAGGGTGAATGAGTATCTTGTTCAGTAAATCCAAGGTATTTCCCTTTATTTTTGATTCCTGAACTTTCAGCAACCGAGAAATCCCGGACATGAAGCTCATAAATTATCCAATCTGTGAAAGATTTCATTAGGGGACCCCGATCTTTTTTCCAGTTTGGGGGGTTGGTTTTGTTCAAATCCACCACCATCCCACGGCTTCCGTTCACACCAACAGCTTTGGCGTATGGATCGGGAACCTCGTGCAGCCATTCGCCGTCGTTTACTTTAAAGGTATAAAACCTGTTTGCGATGTTGCCGTTTTCAGAATGGACCCAGGTTCCATCAACATCCTTTTGAAGGTTTACGGTTTTCAATGGCTCTCCATTTTCACCGGCAGAATACAACCTAAGTTCTACAGCATGCGCTGTGGGGGCCCATAAACGAAAAGTGGTTTTTGCAGGCGTCCAGTGCACACCCAGATCGTCGCCACCATAAAAAGGGTAAGTGGAAAAATCAATATGGTTGAAATGCCAGCTGCGCATAATCAGCGAAACAGAGTTTTACGAAGCATTATACTCTTCGGTGCAAACTGCTTTCCGTTAACATCAGAAAACAGAAAAGTAACCCTCGGATACTTTTTAAGACGTTTATCGTGCCTGTAAAAATGGTTAAGATCTATTTTAATGTCATGGATTTTACCGGGTTCAAGCAACAAGGGGTAAAAACTGTAACGGTTGGTTCCCTTAAGTTTGAATTTTCGCTTCGACCAGAAATTTCTGAAAATCAGTAAAGGCTGAGCCAAATCAACATCCCGGTTACCCGTATTCCTAACTGTAATTCCAATATAATCGGGGTAAAATTTTCTGTCTTTGCTTAGCTGGACCTCTATTCTCTTTTTGCTCCAGAATGGATTCTTCCCGGAGGTTTTGGGTCTATTCCTTCTGAATAAAAAGAGTATAAAATAGGCCGCCGGAATTATCAGCAAAATCAGAATGGCTATTAAAAATGCAATGCCGTCGGGCCCTTTTACTTCGACTGCTGCAGGAATATCTAAAACAATATAATTTAACATAGTAAGTATCGCATTATGCGTAAAATCGTGTAAAAATACGTTTTTAGATGTGCCCTGCAAACGTGACAACCAAGATTAAAGATAAAAATCGTTTTAAAGGGACTCATGCCCGGTTCTCCGGATGATTTCATCCTGAAGATCTTCGCCAAGATCGTTGAAATAGTCGCTATACCCGGCCACCCTGACAATCAGATCTCTGTATTTCTCAGGATGCTTCTGCGCATCTCGCAGTGTGGAAGCATCGATCACGTTAAACTGTATATGGTGCCCGTCCATTCTAAAGTAACTGCGCACCAAATGTGAAATCTTCCTGATATCCTCAGCGGTTCTGAAAAACGACGGGGAAAACTTTTGGTTAAGCAAGGTGCCACCGGTTCTCAGGTGATCGATTTTCGCTGCCGATTTGATTACGGCTGTTGGCCCGTTTGTATCGGCGCCCTGAACGGGTGATATACCTTCGGAAACCGGCTGGCCGGCCTTTCGTCCATCGGGACTGGCCTCCATAACACTTCCGAAATAAACGTGGCAGGTTGTGGGCAACAGGTTGATGCGATAGGCAGCTCCCCTTGGAGAAACATGCCCGTTAACTGCATTGTAGTATATTTCAAAAACATGGCGCAGTTCTACATCGGCCTGATCATCGTCGTTACCATATTTAGGAGTTTTATAGATAAGCCTGTAACGCAAATCTTCATACCCGGCAAAATTCTTACCCAGGGCCTTAACAAACTCATCCAGGGAAAGAGTTTGATTTTCAAACACATGCATTCTAAGTGCGGTAAGACTGTCTGTTACCGTACCCATACCCACTCCCTGGATATAGTTGGTATTGTAACGCGAACCTCCGCAGATGTAGTCTTTACCGTTGGCCACACAATCGTCGATGATCAGCGAAAGAAAGGGTGTTGGAACATGCTGCATGAATATACTTTCAATGATATTGCTTCCCTTCACCTTTATCGCCGTGAAATGACGCACCTGCCGTTCGAATGCATCAAGCAGCTGCGTATAGGATAAAATTTCGTCTGAGGTCCCGGTTTTAATCCCGATCTGTCTGCCGGTTTTCGGATCGGTCCCATTGTGCAGAGTAATTTCCAATATTTTAGGCAGATTGAAATATCCTGTCAGAATATAACTTTCTGTGCCGAATGCGCCGCTCTCCACACACCCGCTGGCGCCACCGTTACGGGCATCAACAATGTCCTTGCCCTGCCTGATAAGCTCCTGAATAATGGCATCGGTATTGAAAATCGAAGGCTGCCCGAAGCCGGTTTCGGTAATCTTAACTGCCCGATCGATAAACTTGTCGGGATTTTTGCGGCTGAGCTGAATCATGGAGCTCGGCTGTAAAAGGCGCATTTCCTCAATCACGTTGAGAATTATATAGCTCATTTCATTTACAGCATCCGAACCATCCTCCTTAACACCCCCCAGGTTGATAAGGGCGAAATCTGTGTAAGTATTGCTTTCCAGGGCAGTAACCCCCACTTTGGGCGGAGCCGGATGGTTATTGAACTTGATCCAGAACGACTGAAGAATTTCAACAGCCATGTCGGAGTTAAGTGTACCGGCTTCCGTTTCCCTCTTATAAAAGGGATACAAATGCTGATCGAGGCGACCAGGATTAAAGCTGTCCCAGGGATTTAATTCAGTAACTACACCCAGATGCACGAACCAGTAATACTGCAGTGCTTCATGAAAAGTCTGCGGTGCATTGGCCGGTACCCGCCTGCAGATTTGCGCCATCTTCACCAGTTCCTCTCTTCTTTGGGGATCGGACTCTTCGGCGGCCAGTTCCTCCAGCTTCTGAGCATGTCTCATGGCGAATATAATCAGCGTTTCTGCCGTTATGCGCATAGCCTTCAGCTCTTCTGAACGGGAAAATGCTTCAGGGTCGCCGTAAAAATCCAGGCCATTTAGCACCTCGTCGATGTCAATTATGATATCGAGCATCCCCTTGCGGTAAATTTTATCACCAGCCACGGTATGTCCCGGTGCCCTTTGCTCCATGAATTCAGTGAAAATTCCAGCGCTGTAGGCATCATGCCATTCAGGCGTCATCGCATGCATGATCCGGTCCCTGTTCGAACGCCCCTCCCAGAAAGGGATGATTACATCACGGTATGCCTGCCGGGTTTCTTCATCGACTCTGAACCAGACTTTCTTCCGCGAATTGAGAATATCGAGATCCTGCAGTGAATGGACTGTAATTTCGGGATAGGTCGGCGTTGCCTTTGGCCCCGGTCCGCGTTCACCGACAATCAGCTCACCAGGATTGATACACACTTCTTTACGCTCCATAATATAGCGGAACGATTTGGCACGTTGTACCGGAACGGTATCACCAAATGCTACATGATCTTTGTAAAATTGGGTCACAAGAAGTGCCCTCTCAGCCGAGATCCGGTTGATTGCCCGGAGGCTTTCTTCTCTTAAGCTTTGTATTCTTGGAGTCATTCTGACAAGTTTTTTTACAAAATTATAATTCAATTGTATGGATTTACCATGCTCCTTTCAAATCTCTTATACCTGCAATCGCAACTATTCCTCTTCATCAGCCGCAGGTTAGCCTGTATGGACATTAAACCCCTCTTCACGGAATAAAGATAATATTCCCGTCAATTGAGACGAATCCGGCGAATATTCCCCACTTTCAAGCTGAAAAGAGATGTTGAGCTTATCGTATTTGCTTTTACCGATGCGGTGGTAGGGCAAAAGATCAATCCTCGAAACCGAATTTCTGATTCCATCAAGGAACCGGATGATCTGAAAAAGGTTCTCATCCGTGGAAGTAATTCCCGTTATAACCGGTATTCGTATAAATATCTCTTTCCCAAGCTGGGATAACCATTTAAGATTGCTGATAATCTGCCGGTTACTAACACCAGTGTAGAAGATGTGTTTATCATCGTCCATCAGTTTCAGATCCCAGAGGAAAAGGTTTGTATAGGGAACAATTTCTTCGATTATTTGCTTTGTGGCGTAACCTGAAGTATCCACAGCCGTATGTATTCCAGCATTAAAACATGCTTTAAGAGATTCTTTGAGGAATATTGGCTGCATGAAGGGCTCTCCACCCGAAAAGGTAACCCCTCCCCCGCTTTCTTCCATCACTATGCGTTCCTTTTCCAGCTCCTGCATTAATCCATCAACGGATATCTGACGGCCAATCTGCTCAGTCTCGCAAAACTCATGACCATCCATCAAAGTCTTACGGTTGAAAGATTGTACTGAACCAGACCAGCTCTCCGGATTATGACACCAGCAGCAACGCAGGGGGCAAC
>CAYMXK010000111.1:0-6485 GCA_964393915.1 uncultured Prolixibacteraceae bacterium | reverse complement strand
ACTGAACCAGACCAGCTCTCCGGATTATGACACCAGCAGCAACGCAGGGGGCAACCCTTCAAAAATATGGTTGTCCGGATTCCCGGTCCGTCGTGTACGGCAAAACGCTTGATATTGAAAATTGTTCCGTTCATTGAAATCACATACGATAAGCGAAGAAAAGGAAAATATGAAGTAGGCAGGGACAAGGATATATAGGCATATATCAGCAAGCCTGGAAAGAAGTCATAATATCCAGCACTCGAAGAGGCCTTTGCCAAATTTATGGTAAAGCGTCAGATGATATGTGATCCGAAATTTCATCTAATTTCTTTTCATTGTGTTCCGCCAGCCGGCAGATGTTGCTCGTTATATTGAAATAAAACCTGCTGCAAGGTATGAAATTATCGTATTGAACCTTACAGATGGGCAATTTTTTTTGTAAACCGGGTTTAATGTTAAAATGTAAACCACTTTCATTCAATTTTGTTATTATAAAGCATATATGTATCCTTTTATACTATATTCGCAAAAAAATTACCGTTTTATCCGAAAATCATGAATGTCAAAGAATTAATATGCCCGGTTTCAAATGAGCGGGTCAACGAAAAAGTGGTCAGATGCAATGCGTTGTTAACCATTCTGCTGGTGTCAACTGCGATTTATTTTGGGTCACATTTACTGCTGCTGTTACTGGTAGCCGATTTCTATGTCCGTGCGTTTACCACACTGAAAACTTCTCCCCTGACTTATATCAGCAGGAACATTGTTTTATGGCTTAAACTTGGACCCAAGGCAATTGACAAGGCTCCGAAGATTTTTGCAGCCAGGCTGGGCTTTTTGATGAGTCTTGCCATACTGATTTTGTTTCTGGGAGGATTTTTGAATGCCGCTCTCGTTATTGCAGGCATTTTAAGTTTTTTTGCCTTGCTGGAGCTCAGCATTGGATTCTGTGCAGGATGTTATATATACTCATACGTTTTGGTTTGGCTTCCCAGAGATTAAGAAGGAATGGCCGGTTTTCACTTTATCCTCAAAAGTTTCCATTTTATTATTTTTATAAAGATCCCGTTCCATTTGAGCTGATTTCTTGGAAAACTGGATTGCTATTTGTACATTAGACCCGGGCCAATAAAGCTAAATTTAATGTACGCCAGAAAAAAAATACTCATTACACTCTTTACTGCGCTTTTATTTTCGGCGCTCATTCATTCGTATGCCATTGAACGGGAGGGTAGTCCATACCGTTTTCATGAACTTACCATATACGCCTTACCCTCACCGGTTGAATTTGACTGGAGTTCCCCTTCCTCTCTTTACCATTCATACAAGCAAGGATATATGGCAAGTTTATTAAAGGCCAATTCATATATTCTCGGGCACATGTTTGTAAAGCTTACCACCCCGTTACTCCCTGAGCCTGTTTACGCAGGAATGGCTTCAGTCTCCCGAAAAGAGCAAAAGGAAAAGTTTTTTAAGCAAAAGATTGGCTTGGGTATCCTGGGGATCGGACTGGAGGGGAGAATGGAGACAGTCGGTGATCTTGAAGGAAAAATTAAAAAATATGGCAGGAAAGGCAACCTCGCTGCAATTACCTATCGGTTAAATACAGAAGCAACCTCAAGGATAATAGACTTTATTGAAGAATTTAGTTCAGAAAATGAGCGGGGACATATTCCCAAAATGCACTACGGAGGAGCCTTCTGGCCGCTTTATGAGAACGAAGGAGCCGGGTGCACTGCCTTTGGCATGGCCATGCTGGAACTGGCAGGAGTTCTGAATGAGGAAATGGAGGCATGGAAGGTGGAGGTAAATATACCAATGAGGCTTATTGGTGGTGAAATTAATCCTGGGAACAGAGTAAGCCTGAAGGAGATTAAACGTACCCTGCAGTGGCACGATGGATCAGGCACCCTGAACGTCGATTATGCGGCACACTGGGTTTATGATCCGTCTTTAATTTACAAATGGGTTATTGATCAACTTTCAGGCAGTTCAGATATGTCTGAGATAGAATACGTTGATGCTTCGACCAATAAGTTTCCCCGTTTATTTGCCAATGTAACCCATGTGGAGACAGATAATACAAGTCCGGTTTTCACCCATCGTGACAACGACAATATTTTCATCAAACATTTTTTAAAGAACAACGGTTTGTTCGAAGACCACGCTACCAATCAGGAATACCAATTTTCCGAATAAGAATGTACGTTTAGTCATCCCCCGTTCCAATTACCATAAATATTGGAAAAAACACAAATGACAGGGCAAACAATAAACTCCTTATTTGATAATATTTGTTAAGACCTCCTTATTTTTTTGCCTTTTCTGTATCTTAGCGCCCTTAAAAATTGATACTCATGCAAATCAGGATTATAAACAGGTCAACCAATGAGTTGCCATCCTATAGTACAACCCACTCGGCAGGGATGGACCTGAGGGCATTTCTGTCTGAGGATATCGTTTTGAAACCAATGGAGAGAAAACTCATTCCGACCGGATTGTTTATAGAAATTCCCGAAGGCTATGAAGCCCAGATCAGACCCCGCAGCGGGCTCGCACTTAAAAAAGGGATCACCGTGCTGAATTCTCCCGGAACCATCGATGCAGATTATCGCGGGGAAATAGGTATTATTCTGGTTAACCTTTCCCAGGAGGATTTTGTTATATGCAACGGAGAACGCATCTGCCAGATGGTGGTAGCCCGGCACGAAAAAGTAATTTGGGAAATCAGCGACATGCTGGAAGGGACCAACCGGGGCGAAGGCGGTTTCGGACATACCGGTAAAAATTGAAATATGAAACATACCTTATTATATATTGCAATCGCCATTACAGTTTTGATGTCGTCATGCAAAAGTTCACAGAATGCTGCTGTCACCAGTCAAAATGATTCCAGGGTTGAAGAGCTTCCCGACGATAAAAAGAAAGAGTTCGAATACATGTTTGTGGAGGCCTTAAAGCAGAAAATGATCGGAAATCAGCAAAGGGCTGTGTCGTTATTGTCTTCATGCCTGGAGATTGATCCCAACTCGTCTGCAGCGATGTTTGAACTGGCAAACATCCATGTCGCCAACAATGATCTCACCAGCGCTTCTCTCCTGCTTGAAAAGGCCATCAGCCTTAATTCTGAAAACAAGTGGTATAAATTATTGCTGGCCCGCATATACAGCCAAACCGGGAAATTTGCAGATTCGGCCATCCTGTATGAACAATTGATAAAAATTGAACCCGAAAACCAGGAGTATATATACATGAGAGCCATGATGCTTGCATCTGCAAAAGATTATGATGGTTCAATCAAGGCATTTAACGACCTGGAAAAAAAGGTAGGCCTCAATGAACAAATTACCCTGATGAAAGAACAGGTTTTGATGGATGCCGGAAAGAAGAAGGAAGCAATGGCTGAAATCCAGCGGTTGATCGATTCCAATCCGCAGGAATCGCGCTATTACGGATTACTTGCAGATTCCTATCTCGACCAGGGTGATAAGGAGAACGCTCTCCTGTACTATAAGAAAATATTGGAAATGGATCCCGACAACGGATATGTACATTTCTCGCTGGCCAATTTTTACCGTTCCGAAGGAAATGCAGAACTTTCATATGATCATACCATTAAAGGATTTGCGAGCAACGAAGTGGATATTGATACCAAACTGCAGCTCTACCTTTTGCATACCGGCAGCAGAGATGAATTTAAATTTAGTGACGAGCAGATAGAAACCCTCATTAAAACCCTTATTGAATACCATTACGACGATTTCAGGGTTTATACAGTTTTTGCCGAATATTTAATCCGGAACAAACGGTATTACGAAGCCCGCGAACAGCTGCTCAGCGTGATTGATCTGGGGATCAATGATTATATGGTATGGGAGCAGATACTTTATCTTGATAATGAATTGCAGGACTGGACGGGACTCTACGACCATACCAGGGCAGGAATCGACATATTCCCCAACCAGCCACAGTTTTATTTTTTCCATGCGGTTGCATGTCTTCAGCTGTCAAAACCTCAGGAAGCCATAGCCATCAGCGATGAAGGCCTGATGTATATCGTTGACAACCCTTCGATGACCGGGCAATTGATCTTTATAAAGGGGGAATCAAATTACAAGCTGGGAAAGTTTGAAGAAGCCTACAAACTTTTTGATGAAGCCCTGGCAATAGAACCGGAAAATTTCATCGCTCTAAACAACTACGCATATTACCTTTCACTGGATGAACGGGAACTTGACAAAGCAGAGCGGATGAGCGCCAAAGTGGTGGAGCGGTTTCCGGATAACCCTACTTATCTCGACACTTATGCCTGGGTACTTTTTAAAAAGAAGAACTATACGCTGGCCAGATTCTATATGGAAACAGCCCTAAAGAGCGGTGGCAACGAGAATCCCACATTGCTGGAACACTATGGCGACATTCTATTTATGCTCGATAGAGTGGATGAAGCTGTTGGTTACTGGAACAAGGCCGTGGAATTTGGCAGTGACTCGGAGGTCCTGAAGCAAAAGATCAATGAAAAACGATATATCAGGGAAAAGACAAAATGAATCGGGTCAAAACATTCAGGTTATACCTTCTGCTGATGCTATTGTATCTGTTTTTGTATTCGTGCAAAACATCAGAAACAATACCGGAAACAAGGCTGCGTACCATGAGTGCAGGACGATTGTTAAAGAACATTGAAGAGAGCGCCTTCGATTATACCCATTTCAACATAAAAAGAATCAATGTCCAGATTGATGACGGAGAATCAAAAACAAGCTTCAGGGCAGGAATGCAGGCCGTTAAAGATGATCAGATACAAATCTCCGTTACCAAATTCAATATTCCGCTGGGTAGGATAGCCCTGAGCAATGACAGTGTGTTTTTTGTAAATTATCTCGAGCGGACCTTCATCACGGGCGGATACAAAGTATTAAGCAATTATCTGGATTTTGATCTCGACTTCAACATCATTCAATCGATTTTTTCCGGAAATATCTTTTCCTTCTTCGAAGACGAGGATGAACTGCGTGATTTTAAGACATATGTTGACCAGGGCATGTACACCATTCAATCAGAAAAAATGAGAAAAATCCGGAAAATAGATGAAAAAGGCAAGGCACAAAAAATGGAACGTCTCATAAAGCGCCAGGAGGAGGAAGCCCTGGTATTGCAAACCTTTTATTTTGACCCGCTGCTTTTTGTTTTAAAAAGAATGATACTTGAAGATAAAACCAACTTTAGAAAACTTGAACTGAGTTTTGGCGACTATTCCAGGGTTGGCGATAAATATTATCCCGGTGCCATTGATCTTAAATTTATTTCCGGGGAAGGTACATTCAGCATGGATGCAAGGATGTCGGGGTTTTCAACAGAGGTTGGTGAATTAACTCCTTTAAAAATACCTGAGAAATACCAAAGGCTTTTCCTAAATTAGCAGCAAATTAATTCGTAATTAATGAAACAGTTGCTTCTTTTGTTTCTTTGTCTTATTGCATCCGTGACTGTTCCGGGCCAATCAGTCGACGATTTAAGGCAAAAGAAGCAACAGGCAGCCGACGAAATCCGCGTTACCAATGAATTGCTGTCTAAAGTCAGCGCCAACCAGAAAGCCACCCTCAACCGGCTGCAATTGCTCAACAGTCAGATAAATCAGCGCAACCAGCTCATCTCGGCCATGTCTTCGGAGGTTTCATTGCTTCAACAGTTTATTGATGACAACACGCTGGTAGTTAACATCCTCACTGAGGATATTGAAAGCCTGAGGAAGGAATATGCCGGAATGGTACAGGTGGCCTACAAAAATCGTATGGCCTATGATAAAATACTTTTTTTCCTTTCAGCCGAAGATTTCAATCAGGCCTACCGCCGTCTCCTATATTTAAGACAGTATACCAGTTACCGAAAAAAACAATCCGAAACCCTTTCTTCGCTGCAGAGTCTTTTGTGGAATAAGGTGGTGGATCTCGAGAACCAAAAGCGTACCCGTGAGGGAGTACTTACAGAACAGGTCTCTGAAAGCCGGAAGCTGGAGACCGAAAAGCGACAGCAAAATTCTCTTTCCCAACAGTTACAGAACCAACAGCGGGATTTACGCAACAAGCTGGCACAGCAAAGGCGAATAGAACAGCAACTGGAGCAGGAAATCCAGCGCATTATTGAGGAGGAGGCACGTAAAACCAGCACCCCGGCCAAAGATGGATTTGCCCTGACTCCTGAACAAAAACTGGTTGGTGACAGCTTCGAACAGAACAAAAGGCGTTTGCCCTGGCCGGTCGAAAGAGGTGTAATAACCGAGAAGTTCGGAGTTCATCCTCACCCTGTTTTACGGAATGTAACTATTAATAACAACGGAGTGAATATTGCCACCGGAGGAGGCGCCAAAGCAAGAGTGGTCTTTAATGGCGAAGTGAGTCGTGTATTTGGAATTACAGGAGGAAATATGGCGGTTATAGTGAGACACGGACAGTATCTTACCGTTTATTCCAACCTGGTGGATGTTACGGTAAAGAAAGGCG
>CAYMXK010000110.1:0-12429 GCA_964393915.1 uncultured Prolixibacteraceae bacterium | reverse complement strand
TGAAATATTGAGGAACAATCCGTTGGGTATTGAAAGCTGCGTTATCGGGGAGATGAATGCGGCATCCGGGGGGAAGGTACTTCTGCATACCATCGTAGGAGGAACCCGTATCCTGGATTTGCTGACCGGAGCCCAACTGCCGAGGATCTGCTAAATAAAATTTGGATAAACTGGAAAAGCTTATATAAGTAAAGATAGTTTTGTTCTATAGATAAATTGATAAAAGGAAAAGCTTATATATGTAATATGCACGAAACACGAATAGCAATGGATCTGGCTGACACGGTAATTGAAGTGGCGCAGCGGGAACATCTCAGGAGGGTTACCAGGGTAAACCTGCAATTTGGACAGATGGTCCAGCTCGTTCCCGACATTTTCCGGTTTGCTTTTGAGGAGGCTACCCGTGGTACAATTGCCGAAAATTCGGAGGTTGGCCTGGAAATTGTTCCGGTGCGCCTTCGTTGCAATAAATGTTTAAAAGATCATGACATTGATACCATGGTTTTTAGATGCACATTTTGCAATTCATCAGATATCGCGATCATTCAGGGGAACGAAATGATCATTAAAAGTATTGAAGGGGACTAAATATGGAAATTAAAATTATGAAGAACATCCTCGACAGGAACCAGGATATGGCAAACGAGGTGAGAACATTACTGCACGACCAGAAAGTTATGATGGTAAATCTGGTCAGCTCACCGGGCGCTGGCAAAACTTCCCTGCTGGAGCGAACCTGTGAACAGCTTGGCGGAACCCTCCGAATCGGTGTTATAGAAGGGGACGTAACAACCGACCGTGACGCGCAACGTCTGAAAAAATACAACATCCCCATTGTGGTGATCAATACCGAAGGTGGCTGCCATCTCGATTCGCACAGCATATCCAAAGTTCTTGGTGAATTCGACCTTGCCGGCCTTGATATATTGTTTGTTGAGAATGTGGGCAACCTTATATGCCCCACACAGTTTGATCTGGGCGAGAACTTTAAGGTGGCGATTGTGAGTACAACTGAAGGCGATGACAAGCCCATCAAATACCCGATGCTTTTCAGGGAGGCAAGGGCTGTTTTACTGAATAAAATTGATCTGATTCCCTATACCAATTTTAACTACAACAATTTCAAATCAGACCTGATGGATTTGAATGCCCTGGTCCCGTTGTTCGAAGTATCCTGCTACAGGAATGAAGGGTTGAAAGCCTGGTATAACTGGTTGCTTGGACAGCTATCCGCCTCCTTATCAGGTATGCATCATACCACAGTAATGGCATAGCTGTTTGAAAAGGGGAGGGGTCAGATAAAAATCTTCCCAACAGATGCAGGTTATCTGATCCCTCCTGCCTTGTCAGGCTCTGTCCCTGGGTTGATATTTGGTATGCAACAATTTATGTGATAATTCGCCCAGAGGTTCTTTCAGGAAATCGCGATAGAGTTTTTGAACTTCAGGGTTTTCGTGTGATTTTCTGATGTGCATATGTGCATCCTCGGCGTAGATTGCCTCGGTACGTTTTCTGCGGATCTCCGGGCTGGTGGGTATGGGTTGTCCTCCTCCGCCCAGACATCCGCCAGGACAGGCCATAACTTCAATAAAGTGGTAATCGGACGTTCCGTTTTTTACCGAATCCATAACGGTTTTGGCATTTACGAGGCCATGGGCTACTACGCATTTCAGTTCAATACCATCCAGAAAAGCCCATTCAGGTTTGGGATCCGCTATCATAACCGATGCCTCCCTAACGCCTTCCATTCCCCTTACCGGATTAATGTCGAGGTTGGCAAACGGAACCTCACGTCCGGTGACTATTTCATAGGCTGTACGAAGAGCTGCTTCCATAACTCCTCCGGTGGCACCAAAAATAACAGCTGCACCGGTTGATTCGCCCATTAAACGGTCGAATTTAGACTCCTCGAGTGCTTTAAAATTGATCCCGGCCTGTTTGATCATTATGGCCAGTTCCCGGGTGGTAAGCACATAGTCGACATCGCGGTACCCACTGTCGAACATTTCAGGCCTGCTGGCTTCAAACTTTTTGGCAGTGCAGGGCATAATCGATACAGACACTATTTTGTCGGGATCCAGGTTTCTGGCTTTGGCATAATAGGTCTTTACCAGCGCTCCGAACATTTGCTGAGGAGACTTGCAGGTGGAAAGATTATCCAGGTATTCGGGATACATATGTTCAATGTACTTGATCCATCCAGGTGAGCAGGAGGTCGCCATTGGTAATTTTACGGTTTCATCCTTGTCTACCAATGCCTTTTTAAGTCTTGTAAGCAGTTCTGTCCCTTCTTCAATAATGGTGAGGTCTGCAGTAAAATCGGTATCCAATACCGAGTCGAAGCCAAGCCTTTTGAGCGCTGATACCATTTTCCCCGTATTGCGGGACCCCGGTTCAAATCCAAGCTCTTCGCCAAGGCCAACCCTTACGGCAGGGGCTGTTTGGACTACCACATGTTTGCCTTGATTGGCGATGGCTTCCCACACCTCTTCGATGTAGTTTTTCTCCACAAGCGCACCTGTAGGGCAATGATTGACGCATTGTCCGCAATTGGTGCAGACAACTGCGCTCATCGATTTTTCCATAAAGGTGGTGATTTTCATTTCATCGCCTTTATGGGCTACTGTCAGCGCGTTTACTCCCTGCATTTCGGCGCAGGTACGAACGCAACGCTGGCACCGGATGCATTTGCTGTCGTCCTTGATAATAGACGGCGAAAACATATCGATGGTGTAGGTCTTATAGGGCACAAGCTCAATAAATTCCTGGGTCATTATTTTGTATTCCGAGGCCAGTTGCTGCAATTCACAATTGCCGTTGCGGTAACATTTGGTGCAGTCGGCATTGTGTTCCGACAACAACAGCTCAATGATGTGTTTTCTTGAATTTCTGACTTTCAGGCTGTTGGTAAGAATTTCCATCCCTTCTTCACACGGGGTGGCGCAAGCTGCCGACAACCGTTTTTGTCCGGCCACTTCTACTACGCAAACCCGGCAATTCCCTGCCACACAAAGGTCTTTGTGATAGCACAGGCTGGGGATTATAATTCCATTTTCACCTGCTGCTTCGAGAATGGTAATATCGGGAGATGCCTTCGCCGGAAATCCGTTTATGGTTATATTTATTTTTTTCGTTGTCATAATCTGAAAAATAATTGATTAATAAATCATTTCTTCCCTGAAATTCTCCACGATAGAGGAGAATGAATTGGCCACTGACTGTCCGAGGCCACACTTGGCAGTGTACTGCATGGTTTCTGTCAGCCTCAGTAGTTTATCGAGATAGCTGGCAGGTTTTTCACCGCGCTTTACGGCTTTTATTCCCAGGAGCAGTTGCTGGCATCCGACACGGCAGGGTGTGCATTGTCCGCATGATTCCTCCCTGAAGAATTCGAGATAATTGTCGAGTACATTAAACATGGAGCGCGAACTGTTGAAAAGCATCATCGACCCTCCGGTGGGCAAGGATATGCCTGTAAGTTTGGCCTGGTAGCCAATGGCTGTATCAGAAAATTTCTTCCTGGGTACCAGGAAGCCCGATGCACCACCTACCTGCACGGCTTTGGCGTCGCCATCACCGAATTCATGCACGAAATCCTGTAGACTCATGCCCAGTTCCAGCTCATAAATGCCCGGTTTTGGGGTGTCGCCCGATACCGAGAACAGTTTGGTGCCACGGGAGTATTGAACGCCCAGGTCATAGAATTTTTTTGAGCCATATTTAAATATGGTATAGGTGTGCGCCAGGGTTTCAACGTTGTTGATAACAGTAGGTTTGCCCATATACCCAAATGAGGTGGGGTAAGGTGGCTTATTTCTGGGTTCACCCCGTTTTCCTTCCATTGATTCGAAGAGGGCTGTCTCTTCTCCGCAGATATAGGCCCCGCTGCCCATGAAAATTTTGATGGAAAATTCGAGTTTGATTTCCCGGCAGTAATATTCAAATTCTTCTATGATCCTTTCCAATTCGTCTCTCAGGAACCAATACTCGTTACGAAGGTATATAAATCCCTCTTTGGCCCCGATAACATGCGCACACGCCACCATGGCAGTCAATACCTTGTAGGGTACACGCTGAAGAATTTCCCTGTCCTTAAAGGTGCCTGGTTCCCCTTCGTCGGCATTGCAGATGACATATTTTTTGTCTGCTTTCTGCTCTGCTGCAACTTTCCATTTCAAACCGGTGGGAAATCCAGCGCCACCGCGCCCTTTCAGCTCTGAACTAATTAATTCGTTGATCAGTTGCTGGGGTTTCTGACTTAATACCTTTGCCAGGATATCTTCCCAGTCATTTTCATTTTTAAAAATGAAGTCGGCTCTCTTGAGTTGATATGTTGTTGCCATATATTTTCTGTTTAATCTATTTTTTTTCCAAATACATCGTAAGAATTTCCCTGACTTTTTCAGGTGTCAGATCGGTATATGCCTCATGGTTGATCAACATGGCCGGTGCCTTGTGGCATAATCCGAGACAATTGGTTTCAAGCAATGAAAACCGACCGTCAGCCGAAGTTTCGCCGATCCTGATTTTCAGCATGTCCTGTATGGCAAAAACCACCTGGCTCTTGCCCTTCATGGCGCACGATATTGTTTTACAGATACGGATGATGTACCTGCCCATTTTTTTAACCTCCAGGAAAGAATAGAAGGTAGCAGTTCCATAAACTTCAGCTGCCGGGAGGTCCATTTCCCGGGCAATTTCAACCATGGAGTACTCCGATAGGTAATTTTCCTGTTCTACTACGCCTTGCATAACGGGCAGCAGGCTTTCCCGCTTTCTGCCATGTTGGTCGGCCAGATCTTTGATTAATAGTTGAATTGGACTCATACAATTGAGAATTGAGATTTAACTTACAGTTTATAATTGATTGAAAATCAATAAAATATTCTCTTAAGAGTGAAGTACCTGAATGATGTCAGTGAGGTACAATCTTTGATTACAATATTTCCTGATAAAAATAGCGGAATGGATCATCAAAACCCATAATATTGATCTTAGAATTAGCTGTTATACAGCATATTTCCATATGTTTTAGGGCATGTTTAAGTGGCTGGAACGTGAAATATGACATAATTCCGGGTTTCCATGCTGATGGATTACCTGTCGAAAATTTAATAATTAATTAAGAATTATTTTGTCACAAAACGCAACTTTTATATTGATTTTTGTGTCTAATTAATATGGCCATTTTTTAAACAATTTTGTAATGAAAACATCAGTCATTTTGTTACTTGTGTATCTAACAAGTACATTTCCCTTAATATTATCAGCTCAGAGACACAATGTGAGCGGCAGGATTTTTGATTCTTCCACACTTATGCCGGTTAATCAGTTATCAGTATATGAAAAGACCTCGGGCATCTTTACCATGACGAATGAAGAGGGTGGTTATTCACTGATGTTAAGCAGAGGTGACATTGAACTGGTGTACACCGGAATTAATTACGAAGCGGTAAAGATCGGCTTTGCCCTTAAAAGCGATACGCTGATTAATCTGACTTTAAACGTCCAGGTGCCTGAACGCAACAGGCGAAGCCGAAAAGAGTCGAATGTATTGGTCCAGCATTCGGTCACAACTCCTCTACGTGAATCAAATCTGGCTTCATCGGACAAATAATCCCGGAATTACCCGACCCCGGCTTTTATCAGGAGGAGGCAACTGAAGTATCTCTGACAGGGTTGGAGCAAAATCTGTAGCATCAAAGGGCAAATTTATTACCGCTGCATTGATTCCTTTACCATAGAAAACCGCAGGGATGTGCGCCTGGTCGGTATAATTAACTCTCCTGAATTTAAACACGGGCTGCCAGCCTTCATTTAGAATATAGAGTATGTCGCCCGACCGGTTGATCATGTAGCTTCTGTATAAATTTGCGAGGGCTCCGTTATCAGAGCCTCCCTGCTCCAGAATTTGAGCCGGCAATGCCACTTTAACCGCTTCAAACTGCGTGAGGAAGTCGGCTATCTGGTTTCGCATCTCCACAAGGTTTATATTGTTTTTTTCGATCAGCTTGTGGTCAAGATACACTTGTTGCCCCGACAGATGTTCAATCCACCTGGCTTCCCCGTATGTGATATTCAGAAAGGAGTTGAGCAGGGCAAATGCACTTTCAGGCGTAAAATCTCCCACCGGCATACTGAAAACTTCCTTCAGGTAGTTTACAGGGTAAGAAGCCGATGTGTTTGCCGTAAGAAAAAACACGACCTCTTTCCCGTAACGTTTCTCGGCGAAGGTGATCAATTCGGCGATTTCCTGGTCAAGCCGCAAATAGATATCCTGCATTTCGAGGGAGGCAGGCCCGAAACTTCCATGTTCATAATCCATCGATGAGAAAACCACCGTAATCAGATCCGGGATATTGTCGTCACCAACGGGTTCGTTTTCGAGTAGTGCCGTTGCAAACTCCCTGATTATGGTATTGGCAAACGGAGTTGTTTTTACCGGATTAAATGATTCGGCCCTGCGAACCAGCCGGTTTATGGTATGTGGGAAGGTATTGGCTTTTTCCCCATAGCCTTTTTCAAGAAAATGGTTGTCGGGAAGGCTCTCTGTATAGTAGGTATCGGGGTGCAGGGTAACCCAGCTGCGGCCCGAGTATCTTTCCCCCTGACTCACCAAATTGAAGTCGCGTGCCCATTCCGGGAAAGTGCTGACATAGAATGAACTGGAAATCATCCGTCCGGAAACGGGATCAAACCACCAGGCGGCATCTGCGGCATGACCTGCTGATAGTATGGATGATTCGGCATTCATTGCGATACTGTAAACCCGGGCCCTGTCCATGGTGAATAGTTTCAGATTGTCGCCGACTGTGCTGGCCATCAGCCTCTTTGGTGATGCATTTCCTGATTTCGAATCGGCTCCTACTGTAAAATAATAGTCATCGGCCACACAGTTAACCTCACGGTTACGAAGCCGGTCGTACCAGACATCATCGATAATTCCATGCCCTGACGGATAAACGCCGGTAAACAGGGTGGCTGATCCCGAAGCATAATTCTGTGTGTGCTGCGAGATTTTCATATTGGTAACCACAGCTCCCCCGGTGTAAAGTTTACGGAAACCATTATCACCGAATTTATCCCAGTATCGGTCAATATAGTCGGGCCTCATATTTTCCACGACCATGCCGATAATTACTTTGGGAGGGGTGATACCGCGGTATCCGGGACGTTGTGCATGTAACTGAATCACACTGGAAATAACCAGGACAAGTATGCTGATCTGTTTTATCATTTTCACTGTAACTTTAAAATCCCAAAAATAGGAAAACTATCCGAAGATCAGTTGTTTTGTGGCATAGCCTGATGGCTAAAGTGATAAATCAGGTCTCCCGGGCTTCGGCTCCGCTCAGCCACCGGGCTTTGGGCTCCGGGCTTTGGTCTCCGGACTCCGGGTTGAAACCCGGAGTTATTATAGGGTAACTCCTACGGAGTTTTAAGAGGGGAGAATGGCAACCTTCAGCTCTTCTCAGGCACCGGTCTCCGGTCTCCCGTCTCCGTTCTCCCGTCTCCGTCCTCCGGTCTCCGTTCTCCCTTCTCCGGTCTCCCGTCCTCCGTCCTCCGGTCTCCGGTCTCCCGTCTCCGTTCTCCCGGGCTTCGACTCCGCTCAGCCACCGGGCTTTGGGCTCCGGTCTCCCGTCTCCGGTCTCCGGTCTCCGTTTTCCGGTCTCCCGTCTCCGTTCTCCCGTCTCCCGTCTCCGGTCTCCGTTCTCCCGTCTCCGTTCTCCGGTCTCCTTTCTCCCGTCTCCGTTCTCCCGTCTACCGTCTCCGTCCTCCGTCAGGACTTCTGTTCCGATATTCTGATCAGTTGGTCAAACAGCCTGGCGTTTTCTGTAATTTTCCCTTCGTTACCATATACGCAGTAGTTGTTTTGGCTGATGACAGCCCTTACCAGAGGAGCAAGGTTCCGGATATCTCCGGCAGTGGTGGTTAATATATCTGCACGTTCCTTATTAAGCATCTCCGCCGTGGTTTGCTCAAAGAAGTAATGCATGGCGGCCGAACCTTTCTGAGATGGGGTTTTTGGCTGATCGAGGCCTGCTATTGTACCGATAATATACCGGGTCATTTCCTGCTCTCCGGCTGAAAACCTTTCGAGGTAATCGGGGGTGGAATCAAAGGCTTTGATGGTTTCCAGCAGGTTGGGATCGCGGTAGCTGGCGAAATAAACATTGCCACCGGGAGCAAATCCACAGAACCCTCCATAAGCGCCACCCATCACACGCACCTGGTTTTGCAGCCAGTCGGTGCTGATTATCTGGTTCAGCACACTCAGCTTCCCGTTCCAGTCGTACCCCAGTTTCCTGAAGTCATGGCTCTTCACTACATACTGCACCTGCGAAGCCGATAAAATTGCCTCGTTGGCCTTCCTGAAGTCAAATTCCCAGGGATGAATTACATAGTTATCTTCAGGCAAGTCAGCCAGGCTTCTTTTCAGTTCTGATAAAAACACAGGCAACTCATCCGAATGGCAGGTAACATGTGCCAGGAGGTTATTGCGGTTGAAGAGGGTTTTAGCTGTTGCCTCCAGTTTTTGACAAATCTCATCTGCCAATTCCTCGAAATTGTCGGCCAGGCGGGTAATAAAACGGTAATAGTCAACTCCGGAGGTAAGTTCATTGAACATTCCCCTGTTCGAAAAATGGGAGTTTGCCCGGGTAATGGCGTAGTTCATCCCATTTTGCCTGATGTTGGCATCCACTTTTGAATGGTGACGTTTTATCACATTCCGGAGCCTATCTTTGTCAATGTATTTTGACCTCAGAATAATTTCAGCCACCAGGTCCGTCATTTTTCCGGTGTTCATGAGGGTGGCTTTGGCCGACACTACCAGTTTGGGTAGTAAATTGTCGTCCGAACGTTTCTCCAGAAAGGTAGCAAGGTTAGTGACAAATCCGCCGGTATGGATGTTGAGTTCATTGTCGAGCTGCCCGTAAGTATAGTTCTCTGTATTTAGCTTTCCCAAAAGGGCAGTTAACAGAGAGGCATAGGGAATATCCTCCTGCGGCAGGGGTCTCAGGTCGAAATAGAGACTGGTATAGACGATACCGTTGGTAAACTGCTGGTGGTGCATGACCGGGACATCATCCAAAGGGATTTTTTCCAGATCAAAAAAGTACGCTTGCGGGGAAATGTCGGACAGTTGCAGCATGGGGATGGTGGCCAGTGCTTCAGGCAAATCTTCCCGTTGCTGATATTCCATTAAGTCATGGGTTTCCTGAACCTGAGCCTCGATTTCAGGGTCCGTCATTTGTTCTTTTTCAGCCGCCAGTTTCCCTGCAACCAAGGCATCCCGTATCCCCTGAAGACCCGGCTGCGGGACCATGCTCAGCAACAGTGCGTGGGGATTACATATCAGAAACTGGTTGATTAATTCTTCAAGCAAATTATTTTTTACAGCCATTCTTAATCCTGAAAGTGGCTTTTCGAACTCCATGCCGGTAAAGGGATCATCCTCGAAAAGCCAATCCTGCGTGATCATTTCGAGGTACATAAGCCCTTTCTGAGGCGTGTCACCTTCCTTTAACTGAAATTCGTTGCGGTTGAGAATACCTTCGATAATTTCCTTGTCGAAGCCCTCAGATGCCACCTTTTTGAAGGTATCATCCGCCACCATTCTGAACCTTCCGGCATCCTCCGGATTGGCATTGGGTACAATGATGGTGATGATATTTTGTTGTGCTTCGGTAAACCAGCCCATTACTTCCCTGCCTACTCCGGCATCATGCAATGCCAGCCTCAGGGGGGCAGATTCATGGTTGACGAGTGCATTAATCAGCAAGTCGAGCGCCATGGTGGTCAGTTTACCGGTGTGTGGAGGGGTAACATAGCTCAGGCTCAGGTAAGTATTGCCCTCTGTCGGGCTGCCTTCTGCAACCGGATATGGCTCAGTTACAGTTTTGATGCTGTTAAACGGCTTTTGAATTGGAATGTGCATATCTTCATTCGATGCGACAAAATCCGACAGGTAATTTTTGTTGATAAAATCGAGTTCCCGATCAAGACTGGCATCACCATAGAGCAATATATAGCTGTTGGAAGGGTGGTAATATTTTCTGTGAAATGCCGTAAAATCTTCCCTTGTCAATTGAGGAATGGCATCCGGATGACCTCCGGAAGAGTTCCCGTAGATGTTATCCGGGAACAGGTGTTTGCCGGCAATATAATACAATTCATACAAAGGATTGGAAAAAGTACCTTTCATTTCATTGTAAACTACCCCTTTGTATATCAGAGGGGCATCTTTTGATGTTAGTTCCAGGTGCCAGCCTTCCTGTTTCAGAATACGGTCATCCTCCAGCATCATCGGACGAAATACGGCATCGAGGTAAACATGCATCAGGTTGAAGTAGTCGGTGGTGTTCATGCTGGCCAGGGGATAGCTGGTATGGTCCTGGCCGGTCATTGCATTCAGGAAAGTGTTGAGAGAACCTTTGAGCAGCACATCAAACGGACTTTTAACAGGGAAGCTCTTTGAACCGTTCAGTACTGAATGCTCGAGTATGTGCGGTGTGCCGGAATCGTTGTCCGGAAGTGTCTTAAATGTAATATTGAAAAATTTATTGGGGTCCTCTGCAGCTATTTTCAGCAACCTGGCTCCACTATTCACGTGTCTGAAAAAGAGACATTCGGCATTGGTTTCTTTAATGAAGCGTTTTTCCATCAACCGGAAACCATGATAAAATCCTCCTTCATTATACACCTCCGGGGTTATTTCGTATGCTTCTTCATTGATCTTAGCTGCGACTGTTGTTTGGATTTCTTTGTTCGTAGTATTGTTTGTCATAATTCTTCCGTAAATGAGTGGACAAAGATGCGACGATATTATGAATAAAAAAAAGCTGAACTTTTAACGGTTCAGCCTTTTAAAAAGTGGTTTTATAATAGGACTATCTGTTTTGCAATACAATTTTGTGCAGGAATTCCCGGTTGTCAGCAACCACGCGCATCAGGTACAGGCCACTCACTTTTCCGGTGAGGTCGATGTCAATCTGTCCTGTTGTGCTGAATTCCTTGTACATGACTACGGCGCCGTTGGTATTGTAAATTACTGCGGTAACGCGCGGGTCATTAAGGTTCCAGATTTCCATTTTAAGTTTTCCGGTGGTCGGATTGGGAAATACCTGAATATCAATATCCAAATTCTCAAACCCGGGATCACCAAAGCTTAACGCATACAAATCTCCGCTCTTCAAAGGGAATCTCACGATAACCCTGAATGTGCAGGATTTCAGCAAAGTGTTGCCTTCATAAACAGACATGGTTACCCAGTTGTTATTACCCCAGTCGTTGGGTGTAAATACAGTTTTTGAGAAGGTAACGGTAAGTCCGGTCAGATCATTTGATCCGCAATTGTCAATAGTGCTTTTTATTAAATCTGTATTAAGGTATCCCCGGTAAACAGTGGTTGTCCGCACTCTGACAGGATACAATTCAACAATCTGGATCTGATCGCAGGCCCCAATCAAAAGACAGTCGTCATTGATCACTTTAACTTCGAAACTGCATGTTGAACTATTTCCAGCCCCGTCGGTAGCAGTAGCAACTACGGTAGTTGTACCTACCGGAAACAGAGTGCCTGATTCTTTTGAGTAAGATAGATTCACCGCGGTGCAATTATCCGATGCATTAACAGTGTAGTTCACAATTGCCCCATCGGGACTGTCGGTAGGTTCGGTTATGTTACCCGGGCAGGTGATCGAAGGAGGCTGGTTATCGGTAACGACAACAGTAAAGGAGCAGGAGGCAGAGTTGCCTGCCGCATCTGCTGCAACATAAGAAACAGTAGTGTTTCCGGTATTGAAGTTATAAGTTCCAACAGTGTTGATTCCGGTGGTGGGTGAAGTGGCAATAGTAGCACCGCTCATGCTCCAGGTAAGCAAGGTAACTCCGTTGTTGTCGGAGTATGTGGGATTTGCTGTAACCACAGATGCATTACAGACATTGGCACCTGAATTCTCGGTATAATTTCCGGGACAGGTAATTGAAGGTGGAATCAGGTCCGCAGGAGTGCTTACAATAAAAAGGCTGGCAGACAGACAACTGTTATTTCTACAGCCACAATCATTGTTTGAGTTGGGTTGCCAAGACAGGTAAATATTTTTTAATTCGATGGTTTGTCCGCAAGTCCAGCTTACCAAACCAAAATTAACAAACTCAGGGATCTGTTCTCCATCATAAAAACATTGGTTTATTGTTTTTGATAAAGCACCTCCGATCCAAACCTCAAAATAGGCCTTAAGGGAGTAACCATTGTTTGCGGTTCCTGCGGTTTTCGCATAGAGATAGATATTTCCGTTGCAGGGGTCCGTCGGTGTTAATTTAACACCTGCAGAATTGGCAATGTAAATGTCAGAGAAGTAAAAATTGGCTGATCCCGGGTTGTTTAAATCAGCGCAGTTAGTTGTTGGGCAAGGGACCTGGGCA